>JAYVYA010000026.1:0-7256 GCA_043784745.1 Hyphomicrobiales bacterium | reverse complement strand
ACGCCGAAAAACGCCGGGGTCCACAGCACCAGATCGGCCAGCTTGCCCGGCTCCACCGAGCCGATATGGCCGCTGACGCCATGGGCAATGGCGGGGTTGATGGTGTATTTGGCGATGTAGCGTTTAACCCGCACATTATCCGCCGCGCCATCGCCCGGCAGCGGCCCGCGCTGGCGCTTCATCTTGTCCGCCGTCTGCCAGGTGCGGATGATGACCTCGCCGACGCGGCCCATGGCCTGGCTGTCGGACGACATCATCGAGAGCGCGCCCATATCGTGCAAAATATCCTCCGCCGCAATCGTCTCCTTGCGAATGCGGCTTTCGGCGAAGGCGAGGTCTTCGGGAATCGAGCCATCGAGGTGATGGCAGACCATCAGCATGTCCAGATGTTCGTCCAGCGTGTTTTTGGTAAACGGCCGCGTCGGGTTGGTCGAGGAGGGCAGCACGTTGGGCAGGCCCGCCACGGTCATGATATCGGGCGCATGGCCGCCGCCCGCGCCCTCGGTATGGAAGGCGTGGATGGTGCGACCCTTAAACGCCTTGATCGTATCCTCGACAAAGCCGCTCTCGTTCAGCGTGTCGGAATGCAGCATCACCTGAATGTCGTGATCATCGGCTACCGACAGACAGCAGTCGATGGCGGCGGGGGTGGTGCCCCAGTCCTCGTGCAGTTTTAACGCACAGGCACCCGCCTCGACCATTTCCACCAATGCCGCAGGCTTTGAGGCATTGCCTTTGCCGGCAAAGCCAAGGTTCACCGGAAAGCTGTCCGCCGCCTCGATCATCCGGGCGAGATGCCACGGGCCGGGGGTGCAGGTGGTGGCAAACGTGCCGGTGGCCGGCCCGGTGCCGCCGCCCAGCATCGAGGTAATGCCCGACATCAGCGCCTCTTCAATTTGCTGCGGACAAATGAAATGGATGTGCGTGTCAAACCCGCCAGCGGTGACAATCTTGCCCTCCGCCGCAATCACCTCCGTGCCTGGCCCGATGATGATGGTGACGCCGGGCTGGATATCGGGGTTGCCGGCCTTGCCAATGGCGGCAATGCGCCCGTTTTTGAGGCCGATATCGGCTTTGACAATGCCCCAATGGTCGATGATGACGGCATTGGTGAGGACGGTATCGACCGCCCCCGCGCGGTTGGTGACCTGGCTTTGCCCCATGCCGTCGCGGATCACCTTGCCGCCGCCGAATTTCACCTCATCGCCATAAATGGTGAAATCCTTCTCGATCTCGATCAACAGCGTGGTATCGGCCAGCCGCATCCGGTCGCCCGTGGTGGGGCCAAACATGTCGGCATAGGCGGCGCGGGTGAGGGAGGTGGGCGTGTTGCGGCGCATGGGGATCTCTGGGGTCGGCAAAGCAGGATAGCGGGGCGATGACCGGTATGCAATTGCCGGGGCTGTTTGGCGAGTGAGATGGCGACATGGTGACGGACTGCCCCGTGCCCCGGAATCTAACGGCTATTGGGAAGTTGGTAGACAATCGTCATTAAAAATTAAAAAAATAGTGATGGTGCGGCTGGCGCGAAAGCAAGCGGCCTGTGAGTGGCGGGAGGCGGTGGCGGGGCGTGCCGGATTGGGGTGAGGGGAATGCGGTTCTGTTGACGAAAGCAAACCTGAACACGAACTTTGCAACATGTCATCTCATCGTATACCGTATCAGCGTTCTCTGGGTTCGACGATGTGTAAATTGCAGAATAGCTGCGGCTGTGGGCATCAATGTTGTTTCTAGGTGGCCATGGAGGTCGTTGAATGAGGCGTCGGGATTTCATTGCGGGCGGCCTCGCTTCAATAGCTAGCGCGTCCGGCAAGGCACAAGCGCCGTCCAGCACCTTCCGCCTCGGCATGCTCCACCCCGTTCAATTGATGTCGTCAACCAATCCCCTTGGCAGATTGCTCGTAACCGAGCTTGCTGCGCTTGGTTATGTCGAGGGGAGAAATCTCATAATTGACGCGGCGACGCCGGTCGGAGACATGCGGAAACTTCCCGATGTGATCGCCGGGTTTTCCGCGCGTGGCGTGAACGCCGTAGCCTGCATAGGCTATCCTGTCGCACTAGCACTCAAGCAAAGCGGCATTCCAACCGTGTGCATCTTCGGTGTTGGCGACCCGGTCGAGACTGGTTTAATCAATAGCTTGGCTCATCCGGGCGGCAATGTCACGGGCATTGGCGACGAAACGGCGGCGTTGACAACCAAACGGCTTGCTCTTTTGCGCGAGTTTGCCCCTGGCATCCGCAGCATCGCGATACTTTGGAACCGGGATGACCTCGGCATGACGCGACGTTTTGAGGCTGCCGCCCTCATGGCGGGAACCCTTGGCCTTGCGGTGCAGCAGCTTGGCGTGCGCGAACCCGATGACTTCGGCGCGGCGTTCGCGGCGATGGATGCGCAAGCCCCTGACGCAATCTTGATGGTGACCGACTCGCTCACCGCACTCAATCGCCGGCGAGTCTTCGACTATGCTGCTGCAAAGCGGCTTCCCGCGATTTACGAATATGACTTTCTAGCGGCGGACGGCGGGCTGATGTCCTACGGGCCCGATCTTTCGGAAAGTTTCGAGCGAGCCAGCGCGCTGATCGACGCGGTGTTCAAGGGAGCAAAGGCCGGGGATTTGCCCTTCGAACGAAACACACGGTACCGCTTCGTGCTAAATCTGAAAGTGGCGAATCGCCTCGGCTTCGAAGTGCCCGTAAACCTGCTGGCCGCCGCCGACGAGGTGATCGAGTGAGACAACGGGCGTCTATCGCGCTGTTGGCAGCCCCGAGACCTTCCTCGCCAGAGCCGACGAGGTGATTGAGTGACGGCGATCCCGGCGTCGATAACTGTCGCAGCACCGCCTCGGCTCCGCTGTCGGACCAGGCTCACCCTCAAATTTGCGCTCGCCTTCATCGGCCTTGTCACGCTCGTCCTTCTCATCAACGGCGCAGTCAATGTCTGGCTGTCCTATGAGGAGGCCAAGCGCGCCACAGTGCGGGCCCAGCGTGAGAAGGCGCAAGCGGCGGCCGAGCGGATCGATCTCTTCGTTTCCGGCATCGAGCAGCAGATCGGCTGGACGACACGGGCGGATTGGGCGCGAACGTCCTCCGAGCAGCGCCGCTACGATTTCATCCGCCTCCTGCGCCAAGTGCCGGCGATTACCCAACTGGTCCATGTCGGCGGCGACGGCAAAGAGCAGCTGAGGCTGTCGCGGCTTGAACCGGACGTCGTTGCGGGCGGTTCGGATTATATTAGAGACATTTTTAAGGCTGAAGAGTCCCGCCCCTACCTCGGCAACACCGTCGAACCCGTCAAAAACGCATCCACCGAAGCCGCCGCCTGCCGCCCCTCGCGGATGGCCCAAACCACCAGCGACTGGCCGCGCCGCATGTCACCGCAGGCAAACACCTTCTCCGCCGAAGACTTGTAGGCTTTGGTGTCGGCAAGGACATTGCCGCGCGGGTCGAGCTTGACGCCAAGCTGGGCCAGCAGGCCATCCTGCACCGGCGAGACAAAGCCCATGGCCAGCAGCACCAGATCGGCGCGCAGGTCAAACTCGCTGCCGGGAACGGGCTGAAACTTGCCATCGACCTTGACACAATGCAGCGTCTTGACTTGGCCGTTTTCCCCCGACAGATGCGTGGTATTGACAGCAAAATCACGTTCCGCACCCTCCTCCTGGCTGGAAGAGGTGCGCATTTTCAGCGGCCAGTTCGGCCAGGTCACCAGCTTTTCTTCCTTCTCCGGCGGTCTGGGCATGATTTCCAGCTGCGTCACGGAAAGCGCACCCTGACGGATCGAGGTGCCGATGCAGTCCGAGCCGGTATCGCCGCCGCCAATCACCACGACATGTTTGCCGGCGGCGAGAATGGGCATGTTGGTGCCATCGGCCTCGCGGCTGTTGCGCTTGTTCTGCTGGGGCAGGAAGTTCATGGCGTAATGCACGCCATTCAGGTCGCGCCCCGGCACTGTCAGGTCGCGCGGCTTTTCCGCACCGCCCGCCAGCACCACAGCGTCATAGTCGCGGGTGAGGTCCGGGGTGGAGATATCGACGCCGGCATGGATGCCATAATGAAAGCTCACGCCTTCGGCGTGCATTTGCGCCACACGGCGGTCAATGTGGTGCTTTTCCATCTTGAAGTCCGGAATGCCATAGCGCAGCAGGCCGCCGGCCTTGCCGTTCTTTTCAAACACATGCACCTCATGCCCGGCGCGGGCGAGCTGCTGGGCGCAGGCCAGGCCCGCCGGGCCGGAGCCGATGACGGCGATGCGCTTTCCGGTCGTGTGGCTGGCCGGTTCGGGCCGGACCCAGCCTTCGGCCCACGCGCGGTCGACAATGGCGCATTCAATGGACTTGATCGTCACCGGCTGGTCGGTAATGTTGAGCGTGCACGAGGCCTCGCACGGCGCGGGGCAGATGCGGCCGGTGAATTCGGGGAAATTATTGGTGGAATGCAGGTTCTGCGATGCTGCTTCCCAGTCGCAGGCATAAACCAGATTGTTGAAGTCGGGAATCTGGTTATTCACCGGGCAACCGGTGTGGCAGAACGGGATGCCGCAATCCATGCAGCGCGATGCCTGCTCCCTGATGCCGTCCTCGGGCAGCGGAATGACAAATTCGCGATAATGGCGGATGCGGTCGGATGCGGGCGCATAGCGCCGGTCGCGCCGGTCGATTTCAAGAAAACCTGTGACTTTGCCCATGTTTCGTGCCCTTAGAATACGTTGTATCCAAATGAAATTTTCCGCCGCGGCCCTTCTCCCCCTGCGGGAGAAGGTGGTGCCCTTGCGCCGGAAGGGGTATGCGAAGCGGTATACCTACTTGTCCACCCCACATTTTTCCTCATTTTTGACGAGATATGCGCTTCGCGCCACCCCTCATCCGCCCCATGCGGGGCACCTTCTCCCGCAGGGGGAGAAGGGCGCCTCCCTCACTCCGCCGCCACCAGCAGCGGCCCCGCTGCCGCCAGTTCCGTCAGCGCGCGCCGGTATTCCACCGGCATTACCTTGCGAAACTTTGGCAGGTAAGCGTCCCAGTTCTCCAAAATCACCCGTGCCCTGGCCGAGCCGGTGTAGCGGGCGTGGTTGGTGATGAGCTGCTTGAGGCGCTCGGCATCATAGCGGCTCATATCGCTCATCACATCGACCTTGCCATGGCCTTCCAGATCACCGCCATGGTGATGAATGCGCTGGTTCAGTTCCTCCTCCGCCTCCACCGGCTCCAGATCAACCATCGACAAATTGCAGCGCGAAGCAAAATTGCCTTCCTCATCCAGCACATAGGCGATGCCGCCCGACATGCCCGCCGCAAAATTGCGCCCGGTCTGGCCGATCACCACGACAATGCCGCCGGTCATGTATTCGCAGCCATGGTCACCGGTGCCCTCCACCACCGCAATCGCGCCGGAATTCCTCACCGCAAAGCGTTCACCTGCAACGCCGCGGAAATAGCACTCGCCGGCAATCGCGCCATACATGGCGGTATTGCCAAGGATGATCGAGTTTTCCGCGACAATCTGCACGGCTTTTGGCGAGGGGTAGATGATGATCCGCCCGCCGGAAAGGCCCTTGGCCACATAATCGTTGGCCTGGCCTTCCAGCTCCAGCGTCACGCCGTGCGCCAGCCAGCTGCCAAAGCTCTGGCCAGCGGTGCCGGTCAATTTGGCGTGGATCGAACCTTCCTTCAGGCCGGTTTCGCCCGTGCGCCGGGCAATTTCGCCCGACAGCATGGCGCCGGTGGTGCGGTCGGTATTGTGGATCGCCATGTCAATGCGCACTGGCGCGCCGCCGTCAATCGCGCCTTGCGCCAGCGCAATCAGCTTGCGGTCCAGCACCTGGCCGAGCTTGTGGTCCTGCCGCTCCGAGCGGTAGAGCGTCCTGCCGGACTTGTTCTCCGGCTTGTGGAACAGCTTGGTAAAGTCCAGCCCGCGTGCCTTCCAGTGGCCAATCGCAGCATCCTTGTCGAGCATCTGCATTTGGCCGATCATGTCGTCAAACTTGCGAAAGCCCATGCCCGCCATCAGTTCCCTGACTTCATTGGCGATGAAGAAGAAGAAGTTGATGACATGCTCGGGCTGGCCGACAAAGCGCTTCCTCAGCACCGGGTCTTGAGTGGCAACGCCGACCGGGCAGGTGTTCAGGTGGCACTTCCGCATCATGATGCAACCTGCCGCAATCAGCGGGGCCGTGGCAAAGCCAAATTCGTCCGCCCCCAGCAGCGCGCCAATCACCACATCGCGCCCGGTGCGCAGGCCACCATCGACCTGCACGGCAATGCGCGAGCGCAGCGAGTTGAGCACCAGCGTCTGGTGGGTTTCGGCCAGGCCAATTTCCCATGGGGAGCCGGTATGCTTGATCGAAGTTAGCGGGGAAGCGCCCGTGCCGCCCTCAAAGCCCGAAATCGTCACATGGTCCGCCCGCGCCTTGGAGACACCCGCAGCCACCGTGCCGACCCCGACTTCCGACACCAGTTTTACAGAGACATCGGCCGCCGGATTGACGTTCTTCAAATCGTAGATCAGCTGCGCCAGATCCTCGATCGAATAGATATCATGGTGCGGCGGCGGCGAAATCAGGCCGACGCCCTGCGTCGAGTGGCGCACCTTGGCAATCACGGCATCCACCTTGTGGCCGGGCAGCTGTCCGCCCTCTCCGGGCTTGGCCCCCTGCGCCATCTTGATCTGCATCATGTCGGAATTGACCAGATATTCCGTGGTCACGCCAAACCGCCCCGACGCAACTTGCTTGATCGCCGAGCGCATGCTGTCGCCATTGGCCATGGGCTTGTAGCGGTCGCTCTCCTCGCCGCCCTCGCCGGTGTTGGACTTGCCGCCAATGCGGTTCATCGCAATTGCCAGCGTGGTATGGGCCTCGCGCGAGATCGAGCCGTAGGACATGGCACCGGTGGAAAACCGCCGCACGATGGTGGCGGCATCGTCCACCTCGTCCAGCGGCACCGGCCTGCGGCCTGCCTCGCCCGCCGGCTTGATACGGAACAGGCCGCGCAGGGTCAGCAGGCGTTCCTCCTGCTCGTTCAGCAGTTTGGCATATTCGCGATATTTGTCCTGCGCATTGCCGCGCACGGCATGCTGCAGCAGGCTGACCGATTGCGGCGACCAGTTATGCGCCTCGCCCCGGATGCGGTAGGCGTAATCACCGCCCACACCCAGCGCATTGCGGTAAACCGGGTTTTCACCAAAGGCGTCACCATGGCGGCTGACAGTTTCCTCGGCGATTTCAGGCAGGTCAACGCCTTCCACCATTGTGGCGGTGCCGA
>JAYVYA010000025.1:0-3903 GCA_043784745.1 Hyphomicrobiales bacterium | reverse complement strand
TGGCAAGCTCGCCGCTTCCACCCTGCTGGGTGCCCTTGGCGGGCAGATTGGCAATATCCTCAGCCTGTCCGGCGTGTTTGAGGGCAAGCTGACGGCGGGGGGCCTTGATGCGGCGCTCAACCTTTCATTCCAGCAGTTTGGCGAGAATTTTGGCGGGCAAACGCAAAGCTCAATCAATGGCGGCATTTCCTCGTTCCTGATGGGCGAGGCCGCCAGCGCGCTGGGGCTGACTGGGTTTTCGGGCAAAATCTTCACCACCCTGGGCACCTCCATCACCACGCAATTGCTGACAAATGTGCAGAACTGGGCCCTTTCGGCCGCAGGCGGCCCGCTGGACCTGACCGCCGGGTTTTCCTCACCGCAGTTTTTCAGCTCCATCAGCGGTGCCATTGGCGGTTCGCTCGGGTCATACCTCGGCGCGCAGTTGATCCCGCCAACTGGCAATGGCGGCGCAACCGGCTCGTCCATCGGCTCGGCTCTCGGCGGCTATCTGGGCGGCACGTCGATTGCTGCGGCCATTGGGGCGTTTCTCGGGTCGGCAGCGCCGATCATCGGCACGTTCATCGGCGCGCTGGCGGGTGAACTCATCGGTTCCATCATCGGCCACTGGTTTGACGGCCCGGCGCGTACCGTGGAATCGGTGATGCTGGACGGCACCGGCCATGTCTATGCCGGCAATCTGCTGGTGCGCAACGGCGATACGTCCACCGTCACCCAGACCATCGCCGCCAGCATGGTGAACACGGTCAACGCCATGGTCACGATGACGGGAGCAAAACTGGTGGCCGAACCCGGCACGCATCTGGATGTGGTGTTTTCCGGCAGTTCCACCTATTTGCAAAACCTTGGCTACGGCAACATTCTGCAAATCACCACCACAGACAATACCGGCAAGATGTTTGACCTTTATTCCGACAACGGCAAGCTGGCCGCGCTGGAATATGGCGTGATGGACCTGCTGCACGGCGGCACTTTTGCGGGCGGCGATGCCATTATGCTCGCGGCATTCGAGGCGGGGCGGCTGCGCGAGGCGACATCGGCAGGAATCGGCGCGGACCTGACGGTGGCGCAGGATTACGAAAAATATCTCGCCAATACCGAAATCATCAATGTCGCCATGGCCGCGCAGACGGACAGCGCCTTTACGGCGGGCTGGGCACTAACCTTGCTGAAGGCCGAAGAACTCGGGTTGAACAGGGTGCAGACGGCGGCGGGGTGGACGGCGGATTTGATTGGCACTACTGAATATGTCTATGATGCCGGACACCGGCTGGCAGAGCGGCTGGATTATGACGCCAGCGGCGGGTATGCTAGCAGCCTCTACGGCACGGGTGCGCCGGAAACATTCCGCACCGGCACCGGCTGGTATTTTGTCACCGGTGGCGGCGGGATTGACGCCATCGACTATTCGCAAAACACAGGCGGCGTGCTTGCCGATCTTGGCGGCGCTTTTGCCTACAAGGGCAGCGCCGAGGCAAGCTGGACGGCCAATAACTGGACCAATTATACACAGGACCGGCTCTATGGACTGTCCAATGTTACCGGCTCCAACTTCAACGACCGGCTCTATGGCAGCAGCGGCAACAATATCTTCAAAACAGAAGGTGGCAACGATATTGTTTATGGCACGGGCGGTACGGACACGATCGATTATTCGGATGCGACCGGCGCGGTTTTCGTCGATCTTGGTGCCAGTTCTGCAACCAAGGGAATTGCTGGAGCCAGTTTTCGCAATGGGATAGCCGGTGTGAATGTTGCCGGGACGGACCAGTTATATGGCATTGCCAATATTGCCGGCTCCGCTTTTGACGACATTTTCCGCTCTGGCACCGCAGCAAGCAGCATTACAGGCGGCGGCGGGATTGACACAATTGATTATTCGCAAGCCACACAAAAGGTGCTGGTTGACCTCTTGGGCACCTATTCTGCCCATGACGGGGTGCAAGACCGGATTTTTGCTGTCCAGAACATCATTGGCTCCGATTATGGCGACCATTTGTACGGGACTGCGGGTAACAATGTGTTCGTAACCGGCGCAGGCCAGAATATTATATATGGCAACGGCGGCTCCGATACGGTTGATTATTCGCGGGCAAAAGGTGGCGTCAACATTGACCTGACAGCCCAACTCGTGCTCAAGGGCCAGCCTGCCGGCAACGCTCCAACCGCCTATGGCGGCTCGGCCACTTGGGATTATTTAAGCGGCATCAGCAACGCGACAGGGTCGGCCTACAATGACCAATTGTCCAGCGCAGCATCCGGCCACTCCGTGCTGTCAGCCGGAGCCGGGAATGATACCTTGACTGCCAACGGCAGCGATACACTGTCGGGAGGTGCTGGATCGGACCAGTTTGTTTTCACCTCGCTCGCCAGCCTCAATGATATCATTACTGATTTCAGCGCGGCGGAGAATGACAAGCTGCTGTTCCGTGCCGGGGCTTTTGGCACCTATCAAGCCGGGGGTGCGGTGTCGCTAGTTTCGGGAACCGGCGGTGTGGCAGGCGTTTTTGGTTCCCAGGCTACACAGGGCTACGCCTTTGATACCGCCAGCCACAACCTGTATTTTGGTGCAACGGGAGCGACCGGGGCGGTGCTTGTAGCGCAACTGCCGGGGGTAAACGCGCTGAAAGTGTCGGATATTGTAATATATGCGTGAGGCCCGGTCGCACTTTCACCCCACCCAATCCGCCATCAACCGGTGCGCAATCGCCATTTTTGGCGGGCAGGTCACCCCTTCAGGATGCGCCCCGGCCATGATCTGCGCACATTCCGCCCGTGTAAACCACCGCGCATCCTCCAGCTCCAGCTGGTCCAGCACCAGCGCTCTGGACGGCGATTGCGCCACGCAACCAATCATCAGGGAATTGGGGAAGGGCCAAGGCTGGCTGGACATGTAGCCGACCTGTCCGCACCTGATCCCGGCTTCCTCGAACAATTCGCGCCGCACGGCATCCTCAATCGTCTCGCCCGGTTCCAGAAAGCCGGCGAGGCAGGAATACATGCCGGGCGGAAAACGGCTCTGGCGGCCAAGCAGGCAGGCATCGCCATTGACGGCCAGCATGATCACCACCGGGTCGGTGCGGGGGAAATTCTGGGCATTGCAGGCCTGACAATCGCGCCGCCAGCCACTGGCGGCAGCTTGGGTGGGCGCGCCGCACTGGCTGCAGAAGCGGTGCTTCATGTGCCAGTTGAGAGCACTGCGGGCCTGGCCAAGGGCACCGAGCAAGGCGGAGGGAAGGTTGCCGCGGGCGTACAGGCTGCGCAAGTCCAGCGCCAGCAGCGGCGGGGCCTGTGTTTTATCGGGGCCGGGCTCAACCAGCGCGGCAAACAGCGGGCCGCCCTCGCCTTCGCCCAGAAACAGGGTTTCGCGCACCGGGCCAAAACCGGCCGCCGCTTCCATCGCAAACAACGGGTCCGGCCCCGCGCCATTGTCGCGCAGCAAGGTCTGGTCGGCGGTGAACAGGAGCGTGCGCGCCGCGTGACTGCCGCGCATCCCGGCCATGAAGGTGGCATCCTCGCGCTTGTCCGACCAGCGGTTCAGCGGATTATCGGCAAAGCCATTATGGGCCGAGCGGTCGGTGGCGGAATGGGGCATGGCTGCTCGCTGGAAGGGTCTGGCCGAATCGCCAGCCAATCTATCAGGGCAGGCCAGCCTTGGCTTGTGCCAGTTTGCGGGCACCGGGCCAGCGCGCCAGCAGCCATTGCCGCGACCCTGCCACATCGAACGCCAGCAGCAAACCGGCATAGACCGCGCCGCCCGCCAGGCCGGAAGCCGCCATTTCCAGCAGCGGATGCGCAATGGCCCGCAGCGGCCAGATTGCCGCCAGCATCAGCGCGCTGGCGCCAAGTATGGCCGCCACCTCGCGCCACGCCGGGCGGCATCCGGCATTTTGCAGGGCCAGC
>JAYVYA010000024.1:0-6088 GCA_043784745.1 Hyphomicrobiales bacterium | reverse complement strand
AACGCGAGGCCACCCCCGAAAGCGTTTTCCTCAACCGCCGCGCGCTGCTGTCGGGCGCGGGCCTGCTCGGCGCGGGGGCGATTGCCGCGCAATTTTCTGCCAGCAGCGGGATTGCAGCGGAAGCTGCCGACCCCTCTGCCGGGTTGTATCCGGCCAAACACAATGATGCCTTTGTGCTGGACCGGGCGGTGACGCCGGAAAAGATCAATTCGCAATACAATAATTTCTACGAGTTCGGCTCTACCAAAAATATTGCCAGCGCGGCGCAGGCCCTGAAAACCCGGCCCTGGTCGGTGAAAATCGACGGACTGTGCGACAAGCCCGGCGAATTTGGCATTGATGACCTGATTGCGGCCCAGCCGATTGAGGAGCGGCTCTACCGCCACCGCTGCGTCGAGGCATGGTCGATGGCGATCCCCTGGACCGGGTTTCCGTTGAGCAAGCTGGTGGAGCGGGCGCAGCCGCAGACGGGCGCGAAATTCGTCAAATTCGAGACATTTATGGATGCAAAGACTGCTCCGGGGCAGAAACAATTGTGGTATCCGTGGCCCTATGTCGAGGCGCTGACGATGGAAGAGGCGATGAATGACCTCGCCTTCATGGTCACCGGGGCCTATGGCAAGCCGCTGGGCAAGCCGTTTGGGGCGCCGCTGCGATTAGCCACGCCGTGGAAATACGGCTTCAAGTCGATCAAGTCGATCACCAAAATCTCGTTTGTCGCGGCCCGGCCCAAAACCTTCTGGGAGCAGCTGCAAGCTTCCGAATACGGCTTCTGGGCCAACGTCAACCCCGCCGTGGCGCATCCGCGCTGGAGCCAGGCTTCGGAAGAGATTCTGGGCACCGGCGAGCGCAAGCCGACACTTCTGTTCAACGGCTATGGCGAACAGGTGTCGGGGCTTTACAAGGGCATGGAGAAGGAAGCGATCTGGTTTTGAGACATTTACGCCGCCGTTGCGGTTAGTTTCATTCCCAGTGCTTTGACGACGCCCAAAAGCGTCGTCAATTGCGGATCGCCGGTTTTCCTGCGACACTCCTTTCCTGACACCCTTGACAAACGCGCCTCCCCTCCCCCATACTAACCGCCAGCGGAAGAGTTCGCCCGGCCCCACAGCCGGAGCGGCGCCGAAGGAGCAACCGCCCCGGAAACTCTCAGGCAAACAAACCGCTGATATCTTTAAACTCTGAAAAGGACAGACGCATCTGTCCGCCGACGGTGTAAGGCATGTCCCGGCAAGCGGGGCCGCTGATGCTCTCAGGCCAATGACAGAGGGGGCGTTCAAGGCTGCATCGCGGCTTGAGGAGAACGCCCGTGTCCACTTCCCCGCTCAAAATCGCTGTCATCGGTGCCGGCATTACCGGCATTACCACCGCCTATAATCTGGCCAAACGCGGCTGTGCCGTTACCGTTTTTGACCGCCAGCCCTATGCCGCAATGGAAACCTCGTTCGCCAATGGCGGGCAGCTCTCGGCCAGCAATGCCGAAGTGTGGAATTCCTGGGCGACGGTGCTGAAGGGGATGAAATGGATGTTCACGCCCGGTGCGCCGCTGCTGGTGAACCCAACACCTACTTGGCACAAACTGTCCTGGATGGCGGAATTTGTTGGCAGCATTCCCAAATATGAGGAAAACACGGTGACCACCGTGCGCATGGCCATCGAGGCGCGGGCGCATTTGCGCAAAATGGCGGCGGATGAACACATCGATTTCAACGAGGAAGATCGCGGCATCCTGCATTTTTACGAAACCAAATCTGAGTTTGACAAGGCCGGAAAGGTCTCGGCCCTGCTGGCTCGGGGCGGGCTGGAGCGGCGGGCGGTGACCCCCGCGGAAATTCGCTCGATTGAGCCAGCACTCAAGGGCGACATGTATGGCGGCTATTTCACCCCGTCTGATTTCACCGGCGACATCCACAAATTCACCATTGGCCTTGCCAAAGCCTGCCAGCGGCTGGGGGTGAAGATGAACCTGTCGCATGAGGTGACGACGGTGGTGGCGCTTGACCAGGCCGTGACCATCCATTGCCGCTCGACCGAGCCCCGGATGGACCATTCCATTGCGCCCGACGAGGTCAACCAGTTTGACAAGGTGGTGATTTGCGGTGGCGTCATGTCGCGCGAGCTTGCTGCCAATCTGGGCGACCGGCTCAACATCTACCCGGTCAAGGGCTATTCCATCACCGTCGATCTGCCGGAAAAGGAGGACCAGCAAGCCGCGCCCTGGATCAGCCTGCTCGATGACAAGTCCAAGCTGGTGTCCTCGCGGCTGGGGGCCGGGCGGCTCCGGGTGGCGGGCACGGCCGAATTCAACGGCTATAACCGCAACATCCGCGCCGAGCGGATTGATCCGCTGATCGCCTGGTGCCGCCTGCATTTCCCCGGCATGAGCACCCGCCAGGCCGTGCCCTGGGCCGGCCTGCGCCCGATGATGCCCAACATGCTGCCCTGCGTGCGGCGCGGCAAGAACCCGCGCGTGCTCTACAATACCGGACACGGGCACCTGGGCTGGACCCTGTCGGCGGCGACAGCAGATGCGGTGGGGGCGCTGGCAACGGCGCGGGGGAATGAGGGGCAAGCGCAACCCTAAAGCGTGATGTGTTTAGATTGAGATGCTCTTTCCTTCTCCCCCTGCGGGAGAAGGTGGCCCGCTTGGGCCGGATGAGGGGTAGCGCCAAGCGCATGATGCAGAGTGCGACTGGCGAAATATGATCCTGGATCAATCAACTAGCCTGCTTGGCAACCCCCTCATCCGGCGCTTCGCGTCAGCCTCGAACGCAGGGGGAGAAGGGAAGTGGCGTGTTCAGATAAAACACATCACGCTTTAACCGCGCACTTCATAACCACCTTGTCCTGACTTCACAGCCTGGATGCAGGCAATCTCTCGGCATTTATCCCATATTTTTGAATGGCTTCGGCGAGTTGACCTTTTTCGATCGCGCCCCTGCGCACCAGCGCCTGCAGGCTGGCCAGGACAATCTGGATCCGGTCCACCTCGAAGAACCGGCGCAACGTGGCGCGCGTGTCGCTGCGGCCAAAGCCGTCGGTACCGAGCGCCGTGAACGGCGCGTCGAGGAAGCTGGCAATCAATTGCGGATAGGCTCTGACGTAATCGGTCGCGGCCACGATGGGCGCATCGCCGCCAAGGCAGCGGGTCAGGTGGCTGGTTTTTTCGCCGGCCTTGGGATGCAAGCAGTTCCAGCGTTCAGCTTCCGCCGCTTCGCGCGCCAGCTCGCTGAAACTGGTCGCGCTCCAGACTTCCGTGGCAATGCCAAATTCGGCCAGCAGCATGTCGCGAGCGGCCATGATTTCGCGCAGGATGGCACCGGAGCCGATAAGCCTGAGCGCGACAGGTGCCTCGGGGGCAGGCGACAGCCGGTAGAGGCCCTTGATGATATCCCCCTCGCTCCCTGCCATCAGGGACGGCTGCGGGTAGTTCTCGTTCATCACTGTCACGTAATAAAACTCGTCGCAATTTTGCTCCAGCATCCGCCGCGCACCATGGTCGAGAATGACGGCAAGCTCGCAGGCAAAGGCCGGATCATAGGCGCGGCAATTGGGGATGCTGGCGGCGATGATATGGCTGGTGCCGTCCTGATGCTGCAAGCCTTCGCCGCCCAGCGTCGTGCGCCCGGCGGTTGCGCCCAGCAGAAAGCCCCGCGCCCTTTGGTCGGCGGCGGCCCAGATCAGGTCGCCGACGCGCTGGAACCCGAACATCGAATAATAGATATAGAACGGCAGCATGGGCAGATCGTGAACGCTGTAGGACGTGGCCGCCGCGACCCAGGAGGACAATGCGCCCGCTTCCGTAATGCCTTCCTCCAGCAATTGCCCGTCTTTTGCCTCGCGATAGGCCAGCATCGAACCCGAATCCTCCGGTTCGTACAGCTGGCCGTCGGGCGCGTAGATGCCAATCTGGCGGAACAGGCCGGCCATGCCGAAGGTTCGCGCTTCATCGGCGACAATCGGGACGATGCGCGGTCCCAGAATTTTGTCTTTCAGCAAATTGCCCATCATCCGCACGGCGGCCATGGTCGTCGACATTTCCTTGCCATCGCTGGCCAGGGCAAAACCGGCATAATCCCTGGACGGGGGCACCGGCAGCGTCCCGCCAACAGCCTGGCGCACCGGCAAGGGACCGCCCAGCGCCGCGCGGCGGGCCATCAGATAGGCATGCTCCGCACTGCCTTCCGGCGGGCGATAAAACGTCAGTGCTTCCACCTCGTCATCGCCCAACGGCAGGTGAAACCGGTCGCGAAAGGCCCGGAGCGCCTCGACATCCAGCTTCTTGGCCTGATGGGCTGTCATGCGCGACTCGCCCGCCCCGCCCATGCCAAAGCCCTTTTTGGTCTTGGCAAGAATCACGCTCGGCCGCCCCTTGCAGGCCTGTGCGGCGGCAAAGGCGGCGTGGAGCTTTTGAAAATCATGGCCGCCGCGCTTCAGGGCATGAATTTCATCTTCGCCCATCTGCGCCACCAGCGCCTGCACCTCCGGGTCTTCCGCGAAAAAATGCGCCAGATTATACGCGCCGTCCTTGGCCCCCAATGTCTGGTATTTCCCGTCCACGGTGGCGGCAAACCGGCGCAGCAGGGCATGGGTTTTGTCGCGGGCAAACAATTCGTCCCATTCTGATCCCCAAAGCACCTTGATGACATTCCAGCCCGCGCCCTTGAAGGTGGCCTCCAGCTCCTGGATGATCTGGCCATTGCCACGCACCGGTCCATCCAGCCGCTGCAGATTGCAATTGATGACAAAGGTCAGGTTATCCAGCTTTTCGCGGGCGGCCAGCGACAGCGCGCCAATGGCTTCCGGCTCATCCATTTCGCCGTCGCCAAACACGCCCCACACATGGCGGCCATCGGTCTCCAGCAGTTTGCGGTCTCTTAGATAGCGCATGAAACGGGCGTGATAGATCGCGCTCATCGGCCCAAGGCCCATGGAACCGGTGGGAAACTGCCAGAAATCAGGCATCAGCCAAGGGTGCGGATAGGAGGATAACCCGCCGCCGCCGACTTCCTGGCGGTAGCGCCCAAGCTGGGCCGCACTCAGGCGCCCCTCCAGAAATGCCCGCGCGTAAATGCCGGGAGCAGAATGGGGCTGATAGAATACCAGATCCCCGCCATGGCCGGGCCTTGCCGCGTGAAAGAAATGGTTGAAGCCAATTTCGAAGATTTCCGCCGCCGAGGCATAACTGGCGATGTGGCCGCCAAGGTCGGGCGAAACCTGATTGGCGCGCATCACCATGGCCAGCGCATTCCAGCGGATGATGGCGGTGATGCGCTCTTCCATGGCAAGGTCACCGGGATAGGCGGGCTGGTCCTTCAGCGGCACACTGTTGCGATAGGGTGAATAGGGCTGCCGGTCCGGCAGGATGCCAAGGTCATCGGCGGCCTCCTGCAAGCGCTCCAGCAGAAATCTGCCGCGCGCAGGCCCGGTACGATGGACGACTGCTTCCAGGGACTGCAGCCAGTCCAGAGTTTCCTGCGGGTCTGCATCCCCGGGCATTGCGAGGGTGTTGATGGTGTCTGTCACTGGACCGCCCAGGTGATGGATGAAAACTGGCCGCACTCCTGACCATTTCTGATCTTGCCACAGGGCGGCGTGGCTGGCGAACAAATTAAGTTCCGCCTGTCAGCGCAGCCCGCTTGCGCGGCGGTGGACCGGGTCGAACCGGGCACCATGGAAGCAGCGGAAAGCAGCGCACTGGAAGTGCCCGTTTCAGTCTCACCACATCATGCCCAAGACGGTCATCTCACGGCAGAATCACGAAACTGGCAAGCCCGGGCCGCGGGTGTGCCCGGTTTTCAGGGGCAATAGCACCGCCGCCATTTATTTGATGATTTCATCCCGCGAACGTGTCGTGGTCAGCACGACGACGACGATGATGAAAAGGCCATAGACCAGGCTTTGAGCCTGCGCGCTGATGCCGATCGCCTGGACGGCGATCGGGACGAACGCCACAGTCAAGGCGCCGAACACCACGCTGAGCGGATTGGTGAGGCCGCCCGATATCGCTGTTCCGCCAACGAGCGCCGCAGTGATTCCGGGCAGAAGCAAATCGCTTCCAAGGCCACTCGCGGATGCTGACCCGGCC
>JAYVYA010000023.1:0-7827 GCA_043784745.1 Hyphomicrobiales bacterium | reverse complement strand
CGCCGGTGACAACCTCGCGGACGATGCAGCCCAGCGCGTGCGGATCGCTCGCCTCGTGGTCGTCGTCATTGGTGCCGACATTGCCGATGTGCGGGAACGTGAAGGTGATGATTTGTCCGGCATAGGAGGGATCGGTAAGGATTTCTTCATAGCCGGTCATGGCGGTATTGAAGCACACTTCCCCGACCGCATGGCCGGTGGCCCCAAAGCCCTGGCCTTCCAGCACCGTGCCATCCGCCAGCACGAGCAGGGCGGTTGTAACCGGGACGCTCCAGTTTTCAGTTGCGGGTTTGTCTTGAACCTTATTCATGGCCGCTCTACAGGTTGGCACCGGCGTGCGCGGGCCAGCCCGTTCGCGCGCCAAAATTTCTTGTGATGCAGCGGTGTAGGCGGCAAGTCGCACAGCGTCAACCACATGTGCCAGGGAGCCCGGCAAATGCGTGCAAAATTCATGGATGATCTGAAACAGGCGATGAAGGCCGGGGCGAAACGCAAAGTCGATACCATCCGCCTGATCACCGCCGCCATCAAGGACAAGGAAATTGAGGCGCGCGGTGCTGGCAAGACCATTGCTGACGATGACATTCTGGCTTTGCTGCAAAAAATGATCAAAAGCCGCCAGGAATCGCTGGGGATTTATGAAGGTGCGGGGCGCGAAGACCTCGCCCTGATCGAGCGCGAGGAGATTGCCATCATCAGCTCCTACCTGCCACAGCAGATGGATGAAGCCGGGGTGAAGGAGGCTATCAGCGCCGCCATTGCCGAGACCGGCGCGGCCAGCGTCAAGGATATGGGCAAGGTGATTGCCGTGCTGAAGGCAAGGTTTTCAGGCCAGATGGATTTTGGCAAGGCGAGCGGGATGGTGAAGGCCATGCTGGGGTAGCAGCGGCAAAGGTCCGGTTGCCGCACCGCCCCTTGCCCTTGACTCCCGTCCTGTCCCCCGCCAAACCACCCGGGAACGCCGCCTGAGAACAGCCATGACCCATTCAAGCCTGCAAACCACGATTGAAACCGCTTTCGAAGACCGCGCCAATATCAGCGCCGCCACCAAAGGCGAGGTCCGCGAAGCGGTCGATACCGCCCTGATTCTCCTGGATTCCGGCCATTTGCGCGTGGCGGAGCGCCTTCCTGGCCAAAGCGGCCCCAAGGCCTGGCAGGTCAACCAATGGTTGAAGAAGGCGGTGCTGCTGTCTTTCCGCCTCAACGAAATGGCCCTGATTCCAGGTGGTCCCGGCGGATCGTCGTGGTGGGACAAGGTGCCCTCCAAGTTTGACGGCTGGGGCGCGCGCGAGCATGGCGCGGCCGGCTTCCGCTCCGTGCCCAATTGCATCGTTCGCCGCTCGGCCTATGTCGCGCCGGGGGCGGTGCTGATGCCCTGCTTCGTCAACCTTGGGGCTTATGTCGATACCGGCACCATGGTCGATACTTGGGTAACCGTAGGTTCCTGCGCCCAGATCGGCAAGAATGTGCATTTGTCCGGCGGTGTCGGCATTGGCGGCGTGCTGGAACCCTTGCAGGCCAACCCGACGATCATTGAGGACAATTGCTTCATCGGCGCGCGTTCCGAAGTCGTCGAAGGCGTGATTGTCGGCGAAGGTTCCGTGCTTTCCATGGGCGTCTTCCTCTCGGCCTCAACCAAAATTGTTGATCGCGCCACCGGTCAGGTGCATGTCGGCTATGTCCCGCCTTATTCCGTCGTGGTCTCCGGCAACCTGCCGGGAAAGCCGTTTCCGGACGGCACGCCCGGCCCCTCGCTCTATTGCGCCGTCATTGTCAAGACTGTCGATGCGCAGACGCGCTCGAAGACCGCTATCAACGAATTGCTGAGGGATTGATGGCGGGTCTGTTCGGTGGCCACAGTTTCGGCTTCCTGTTCCGGCGGGATGAGGGGAGGATTGACCGGCGCACCTGGTGGATCAACGCGCTGGCACTGGCTGTGCCGCTGGCCCTGATGGCGCTGGTGTGGAACCTGATTGGCGAGGGAGCGCACCGGGTGATCGACACCAAAAGCCAGTTGCTGGATGCCCGCACCGGCTTCACCTATCTCTACCTGCTGGTGTTTGCCGCTGCCATCCTTCTGGCCGCCATCAGCTATTACAATCTAAGCTCCAAACGTTTTCGCGCCCGCAGCCTGCAGCCGGGGCTGGCGGGCATTTTGCCGTTTTGTGCGCTGATAACGGGTGCCGTCCACTGGATGGTGCCGCGTGTGGGCGATGCGCTGCCGGGCTGGGCCACATGGGCGGTGGATGCAGGTTTGCTGGCGGTGCTGGTCTGGAATATGTGGGAACTGGGCGTGCGGCGGTAGAGCGACGTGAAGCGCAAACCGGCTCGCGGTAAAAATATAACTGTGCCGCGCTCGACCAAACAAGACACACGGCAAATGAAATATTGAAACAAGCCGGACTCCAGAAAGCCTTTTGAACCATGTCACTCCACCCCGCCATCGCGCTCCTTCAGGACCTGATCCGCTGCGCCACTGTCACCCCCGACGCGGGCCCGGCTCTGGATGTCCTGGAAACGCGGCTGAAAGCGGCTGGCTTTGCCGCCGACCGGCTTGTTTTCTCGGCTCCCAACACGCCGGATGTCGATAATCTCTACGCGCGCTTCGGCTCCAGCGCCCCGCACCTGACCTTCGCAGGCCATGTCGATGTTGTCCCGCCCGGCGACACGGCCAAATGGAGTCACGGCCCATTCTCGGGCGATATCGCTGGCGGGCATATCTGGGGGCGCGGCACGGCGGACATGAAGGGCGGTGTCGCTGCTTCGGTCGCGGCGGCTTTGGAATTCCTTGGCAAAAACCCCGGATTCACCGGCTCTATCTCTTTCCTGATCACCGGAGACGAAGAAGGCCCGGCCATCAATGGCACGGTGAAAATGCTGGAATGGTCGCAGGCGCGCGGCGAAAGGTTTGACCATTGCATTTTGGGGGAACCAACCAACCCGAATGAACTGGGCGAGATGATCAAGATCGGTCGCCGCGGCTCACTCACCGGCAAGATTGTCGTGCACGGCAGGCAGGGCCATGTCGGCTATCCCGCTCTGGCGGAAAACCCGATCCCCGTGATGATGGCGCTGGTCGCCGCGCTCAAGGGCGAGCCGCTCGACATGGGAACGCCGCATTTCGATGCCTCCAATCTGGAATTCACCACCGTCGATGTCGGCAACAAGGCCGACAATGTCATTGCGGGTGAGGCGCACGCCACTTTCAACATCCGCTTCAATGACCTGTGGACGCCCGATACGCTTGCCGCCGAGATTCGTCGCCGCGCTGCCAGTGTTGCAGGGCGGTTCGGGATTACCTTCCAGCCAACCAATGCAATTGCATTTATCACCGAACCCGGCGAATTTACCGCGTTGTTCGCCGCCGCCATTGAGGCTGAAACGGGCAGAAAGCCGGTGTTCTCGACCACCGGCGGCACTTCGGATGCAAGGTTCATCACCAAACATTGCCCCGTGGTGGAATTTGGCCTCGTGGGCAAAACCATGCACGCGGTTGATGAGCGGGTGCCGGTGGCGGATGTGGAAAAACTGGCGGCGATTTATCAGCGCGTGCTGGAGGTTTACTTTTGCTCACCAAACGGAATATCGGAGTGTTGAGGATGGCCTTGTCTGACAATCGACTTTTTGCCTAATTGCTGCTACCGGTCCTTGCGCGCATCAAGACCGCGAGCGAAATGTAACCGCTGACAAGACGTTGAAAATCGCAGATTTATCGACATTGGGGCATTTGGGTGTGGATGTCGCCGGATATTCAGGCAGAGATTACAGCCGGACCCAGGCCATCGCTGATGCGGCATATTTCCTTGGTTTCGACGGGCTGGTTGCGCCCAGCGCCCGGTGGGATTGCCAGAACGCCATGCTCTTTCCTGACCGCATGGCACCAGACCAGATTGCGCTTGCAGCCAATGCCGGGGAGCAGATTGACTGGAGCCAGTGGCGCAAGGATCATCGCAAATAGCCTTCCGGCCAACCACCCACAATCCCCATTTGGCTTCTCCCCAAAACCCCACTAGAACCCCTGCACCATTTCGGGCTTGCCAAAGCCCCTTCCTGCGGGGAACACACATATGAAAACGCGTGCAGCGGTCGCCTGGGCGGCCAACAAGCCTTTGACCATTGAGACCATCGAAATCGGTGGCCCGAGGGCGGGCGAGGTGCTGGTCGAGATCATGGCGACCGGCGTGTGCCATACCGATGCCTACACCCTCTCCGGCCTTGATTCGGAGGGCAAGTTCCCCGCCATTCTCGGGCATGAAGGGGCGGGCATTGTCCGCGAGACTGGTGCGGGCGTTACTTCGGTCAAGGTGGGGGACCACGTCATCCCGCTCTACACGCCCGAATGCCGCCAGTGCAAAACCTGCCTGTCGCAGCGCTCGAACCTCTGCACCGCCATCCGCGCCACGCAGGGGCAGGGCCTGATGCCGGACAATACCTCGCGCTTTTCCTGCGATGGCGGCGAAGTCTTCCATTACATGGGCTGCTCCACTTTCTCCAATTTCACTGTCCTGCCCGAAATCGCCGTCGCAAAAGTGCGCGAGGACGCACCCTTCGACAAGATTTGCTACATCGGCTGCGGCGTCACCACCGGCATCGGGGCGGTGGTTTATTCGGCCAAGGTCTGGCCGGGTGCCAATGTCGTGGTGTTCGGCCTTGGCGGCATTGGCCTCAATGTCATTCAGGGCGCGCGCATGGTCGGGGCCGACAAGATCATCGGCGTCGATCTCAACCCCGCCAAGGTCGAGATGGCCAAAAAGTTCGGCATGACCCATTTCATCAATCCGGACGTGGTCGGGCGCGACAAGGTCGTGCAAGCGATTGTCGATGCCACCGGCGGCGGCGCGGACTTCTCGTTCGAGTGCATCGGCAATATCCACACCATGCGGCAAGCACTGGAATGCACCCATCGCGGCTGGGGCGAGAGCTATATCATCGGCGTCGCCCCCTCGGGACAGGAAATCTCCACCCGCCCGTTCCAGCTCGTCACCGGGCGCTCGTGGAAAGGCTCGGCCTTTGGCGGCGCGCGCGGGCGCACCGATGTGCCAAAAATCGTGGACTGGTATATGGAAGGCAAGATCGACATCGACTCGCTGATCACCCACAAAATGCCGCTGGACCAGATCAACACCGCCTTTGACCTGATGCACGCAGGCAAGTCGATCCGCTCGGTTGTGGTTTACTGAGATGGAAACCCTCTCAAAAGCCCGAAGCTTTGGCGGCACCCAGGGCGTTTACCGGCACGACAGCGCAGCTTGCGGCGTGCCGATGACGTTTGCCGTCTATCTGCCTCCGCAAGCAGAAGCCGGCCCGGTGCCGGTGCTGTGGTATCTCTCCGGCCTGACCTGCACCCACCAGAATGTGATGGACAAGGGTGAATACCGCGCGGCGGCGGCGCAGCATGGCGTAGCAATTGTCTGCCCGGACACCAGCCCGCGCGGGGCGGGTGTGCCCGATGAGCCGGACAATTGGCAGATGGGCTGCGGGGCCGGGTTTTATGTGGACGCGACGCAAGCGCCATGGTCCCGCAATTACCGCATGGCGACCTATATCCGTGACGAGTTGCCTGCCTTGGTAGCGCAGCATTTTCCGCTGGACATGACCCGGCAAGGCATATTCGGCCATTCCATGGGCGGTCACGGGGCGTTGACCATGGCCTTGCGCGAACCCGGGCGGTTCCGCTCCGTCTCGGCCTTCGCCCCCATCGTCCAGCCCAGTACCGCCGCATGGTCCCGCCCCGCGCTGGAAAAATATCTGGGAACGGACGCAGCGGCCTGGCGCCAATATGATGCGACCCTGCTGATCGAAGACGGCCATCGCGTGCCGGAAATTCTGGTCGACCAGGGCACAGCCGACAGCTTCCTCGACTCCGGCCTGCGCCCGCACTTGTTGCAGCAGGCCTGCGCCAAAGCCGGCATTGCCCTCACCCTCAACCTGCGCGAGGGCTATGACCATTCCTATTTCTTCATCTCGACCTTCATGGCCGGTCATATTGCCTGGCATGCCGGGCGGCTGTCGCGCCAGCTGCCATAGTGGGGCGGTCAGGCGGAGCAGCCGTTTGCCCCGGAGCCCGGACTTCCAGTCCGCCCTCCCGGGGAAAGGTGGCAAGCGTTTCAATCTTGCGGCATCATGCTGAAAATTCTGTCATTTTGCCTTCGAGATTGTCGTTACGGTCAGTTGGCCGTTGACCCGGTCGGCGGTGAACTTAACCTTGTCGCCCGCTTTCAGCGTCTTGAGTGCTTCGGGATCACCGGATTTGAACACCATTGACATGGCGCCCATGTCGAGATTGGGGATTGCGCCATGGTCCAGCGTGATCTTGCCGGTTTTGGTGTCGATCTTTTTCACAATGGCGGAAACCTGCGGCAGGGCCGCCTGGGCAAAAACCGCCATTGGCGAGGCGATCACGGCGAGGGCGGCGATGGTTGAGAAAAAACGGTTCATGATGCGTTTCCTTTAGTTGGCTGCGAGGGATGATTTGACGACGATTTTTCCGTGCATGCCCGCTTCCCGGTGGCCGGGGATGAGGCAGGAGAAGTCGAACTCGCCGGATTTGGAAAACATCCAGACGATTTCGCTGGTCTTCCTGGGGGCGATCCTTTTGGCGTTGGGGTCGTCATGCTCCATGTCGGGGTTCTTCTCCATTTCGAGCTTGTGCGCGAGGTTCATTTCCAGCGTCGCCAGCACCAGCTCGTGATCGAGCTCGCCGTGATTCTCGATGATGAAGCGGACGTGCTCGCCCTTCTTCACGTCGATGGTCGAGGGCGAGAACGACATGGTACCATCGCCTTCCGCCATGGTTATCTTGATGACCCGGGCGGGCAGTTTCGCATTGCCCGGCTTGCCGAAGGGCAGTTCTTCACCGGGTGCTGCATGGTGATGGCCGGGCGCGCCTGCCCCGGCGATAGCGCTTGCGCCAAACATTGCCGGGAGCAATGCGGCCAAAACGGTTAAATTCTTGAAATTCATTTGGATTTCCTTTGTGGTTGTGATTGCGGTTTGCGTCTTCTTACTCGTGTTTCATTCCACTCCCGCCGCGCGCTGTTTTTGTTCCCGGCTTGACGACGCGCACGTCGACCGGTGTCTGCTCGGGGTCCAGCGCGCCCGATGCCCTTGCGGGTTCGGAGGCGAACTTGCCCTTGAATTCATAGGCCACGGTGCCCTCGGGGTTCTTGTAGGGGCCGGGATCCTTGTAATCCCCGGCGGACAGTCCTTCGCGCACCTTCATCACCGTGAACATGCCGCCCATTTCCAGCGCGCCGAACTGGCCAAAGCCGGTCATCATCGGCAGGGTGTTGTCTGGCAGCGGCATTTCCATCTCGCCCATGTCGGCCATGCCCTTGTCGCCCATTGGCATGTAGCCGGGGGCGGCGGCCGTGATCTTCTTCTGCATCGTGCGCAGGTTCGCGCCGATGTAGGTTTTCACCGTGTGGCCCATGGCGTTCATCGTGTGGTGCGATTTGTGGCAATGCGCCGCCCAGTCGCCCGGCTCGTCGGCGATGAACTCGAAGGCGCGCATCTGGCCCACCGCCACATCCACCGTCACCTCCGGCCAGCTGGAGCCTTCCGGCACCCAGCCGCCGTCCGTGCCCGTCACCCTGAACTCATGGCCGTGGACATGGATGGGATGGTTGGTCATCGTGAGGTTGCCAAAACGCATCCGCACCTTGTCGTTCCTGGCCACCACGAACGGGTCGATGCCCGGAAACGTGCGGCTGTTCCAGGTCCAGAGGTTGAACTCCAGCATGGTCATGATTTTAGGCATGTAAGTGCCGCCATCAATGTCATAGGCATTCAGCATCACCAGGAAATCGCGGTCGGCGCGGCGCTCCC
>JAYVYA010000022.1:0-2269 GCA_043784745.1 Hyphomicrobiales bacterium | reverse complement strand
CACCAGCTTTTCGTCTCCGAAGATGACAAAGCGGATGTCGGGGCGACGCACCAGCGCGAGGGCTGCGCCCGGAACAACCACTGACGGCCCGTGATCGCCGCCCATGGCGTCGAGCGCGATCCGAACATTGTTCTGCATAGGCGGGAGGCTCCATCAACAGCGCACGGCGGGGCAAATGCCTTGCTGATTTTCCGCGCACCTTAGCCGCTTCGCCTGTGAAGGCAAGCACTTCCGGGGCCGGGATCAGGGGCAGACCACGCCGTCCCTCCTGTTTTCAGCTGTTTGGCGGCCACTTTTCTTTCAGTCCGGCAAAGGGCGAGCGTTTTTCCGGCGGCAATTCGGCATCTCCGCCTTCGAAAATGGCGTCGGGCTTGCGCGGATAGGGATCGAGCGCCAAAGCCAGAAATTCGGCCGCGAGCGCACCCAGATCAACCTTGCCGCCAATGATCGGATCGGGCGGGTCCATGTCCTCCATGCCTGGAGCAGGATTTTCGGCATCCGCTTTCGAATCAAACCGGGCTTCCACCGGAGCGACAATGTCGGATTCAAACGGCTCCATCGACAGAATGCAGGTCTGGGTGACGCGGGCGCGGATCTGGCCGGTGACAATCAGCCCGGTGCGGCCCTCGCGCCTGGCGCGGAAATCGGCTTCCAGACTGGCAATGGCCACCAGCCCGTCTTCGGCGGCGAGCGCGGCGCGCTCGGCCCCGCTGGCGGTCAGGGCAATTTCAGCCCCCTTGTCGCGCAGGGCGCTGACGGGGAAGGGCCGGGAGAATGGCGGCGGCGAAAGCGGGGGCATGGCAGGGTTCCTTTGCGCCGGTTCTAGCCGATTGTTGCGGGGTCGGGAAAGGGCAGCGGAAACTTTGTGATGTGCGCGATGTCCAGCACCCCAAGGCGTGCCTCCACCGCCCGGACATAACGCGCCAGCGCGAGGCCATTGCCCTGCCCGGCCAGCACGTTGCGGGCCAGCACCTGCGCCAGCGCCGCGTCATTGTCCGGCAAAGCCTGCTGCAAGGCCTGCACCCGGCCAGAGAAGGCTTCCAGCAGCCGCGCCATGCGTTTGGGCATCACCACGTCCCCGGTGCCCATCTGGCGCAGGGCGGCGTCCAGCCCGGAAAACACCCGGTCCACCAGCTTTTGCGACAGGGCGGGCCCCGGTGCTGGCAAGCCGGCGAGGTGGTGCAGCACCAGCGCGGCATGCAGGGTCAGCAGCTCAAACCGGCCTTCAAATGTGTCCGCCACGCCACAGGTCCGGTAAAACTCCGGCTGGCGCGCCGCTGCCACGATCTCGCCGTGAATCCGGTCAATGGTAACTTGGATGGCGGTTGGCTTGAAAAGGCGGGACAGCATCGGGTTTTCCGTGGGTTGAGATCAGCACGCTTCCGCAGGCAAGGCAGATACTTGCGTTTGCCGCGCCGTGCCGTTAGGCATCCGGCCAGTGCAACGTTAAGCGAAACGGGTTTGTTTCCGGAGGTTCCCGGCAAGCTCCCGCAACATTCAGGTGATATATGGGTCTGAAGCGCGATTTGTCCAAATCCCTCCCCGCTGCGGCGCGCCGGGCCGGCCTGCTGCTGTGCCTTGGCCTGACATTGCCGCTGGCGGGCTGCCTTGGCTATGACGGGGAGGTGCAGCACGGCTATGTGCTGGACGAGACGGCGCTGGCCAAGGTCAAGGACGGCACCGCTGCCGAACAGGTGCTGGTGCTGATGGGCACCCCCTCCACCACCTCGACCGTCGGCGGCGATGCCTGGTATTATATCAGCCAGAAGACGGTGCAGAGCGTGGCTTTCGCCAAGCCCGAACTCACCGACCAGCGTGTGCTGGCGATCTATTTCACCAAAGCCAAAAAGGTCGAGCGCATCGCCAATTTCGGCATGGAAGACGGCAAGGTGTTCGATTTCGTCTCGCGCACCACGCCGACAGCGGGCAAGGAAGCAAACTTTCTCAAGAATATGCTGACGAATTTGATGCGGTTCTGATCCGCTCCAGCAAAAAAGGCGCGTCCCTCACAGGTCGCGCCTTTTTGATTCGACTTTTGCAGCCTACTGGTGCGCCAGCACGGCCAGCAGCAACAGCGCCACGATATTGGTGATCTTGATCGCCGGGTTCACCGCCGGGCCTGCGGTGTCCTTGTAGGGGTCGCCGACGGTATCGCCGGTTACCGAGGCCTTGTGGGCTTCGGAACCCTTGAAGTGCTTGACGCCGTCCTTGTCGACAAAGCCGTCTTCAAAGCTCTTCTTGGCATTGTCCCATGCGCCGCCGCCCGAGG
>JAYVYA010000021.1:0-9814 GCA_043784745.1 Hyphomicrobiales bacterium | reverse complement strand
GGTCCTGCGCACAGGTCGAGCCATTTCTCGTACTCGGCACCCGTGCTCACCTCGGCGCCTGCCAAGGCGAGGGCGACCAGCTGTGAGCCCTCGTCCTGCACCGCAGCCCGCCCGGAGCGGACCGCCGAGATCGAGCCGGGGTCGCCGCCCGAGTCGAGGACTGCCCCCACCCGCGACAGCAGGGAGGGGATCGCTCCGGCACGGGTCCCTCGGTCTGGAAAATCCAGGCGGGGCGCAGTTTGGCGACGTTGGTCGTGTTGATCTGGCGGTTGGGATAGAAGCGGGTCTGCTTGTAGTCGCCATTGGTGTGCAAAAAGTTCTGGCCGTCGGTGGCGGCCCGGTTGAGAAGATCCTGCGAGACCAGCGACATGTCACCAAATTTGGTGGCCGCCTTGATTTCCTGGGCCTGAGCCGGCGCGGCCAGCGCCAGAACGGCCATGGCGGCTCCAGCCATGATGATCGTGCGGAATGAACGTTGAAGCATTTTAATCTCCCTCCAGATGCCGGCGGTTTTTTCCGCCTGGTGTGAACGTGATGACGGGTTAGCTACTGGCCAAGACTGGCAAAATAGGCGGCGAGGTCGGCGATATCCTGATCGGACAGGTTGGGCGCGACCACGCTCATCATGTCGTTTTGCCGGGCCCCTGACTTGTAGTCGCCCATAGCCTTGATGAGGTAGATATCGACCTGCCCGGCCAGATTGGGTGCCTCCGGCAATTTCGACAGGCCATCCATGCCGTGGCAGGTCTGGCATTGCAGGGCTTTTTTCTTGCCCGCAATTTTGTCGCCCGCAGCCTGGGCTGGAAAGGCAAACGCCGACACCAGCAAGCCAATGGCCAACGACTGGACCGAAAATACACCTAATTTCATGCGCCACCTGCAAATTTTGACAAATATCTCTCCCGCGCCATGTCTGGCGCGGGAGAGCTTCTCACTTTTTCGGCCGTTCAGCTAAGGAGCCTACTTGCCGTCATAGGTGATGCGGTAGACCGCACCGGCAAAATCGTCCGATACCAGCATCGAGCCGTCGCGCAGCACGGCCACGTCAACCGGACGACCGGAATATGCACCGTCTTCACCCAGCCAACCTTCAGCGAAAGGCTCGGTCTTGTCAGCCGTGCCATCTTCCTTCAGCGAGGTGAACATCACGCGTGCGCCAACCGGTTCCGTACGGTTCCAGGAACCGTGCTGGGCCGAGAAAATGCCGCCCTGATATTTCTTCGGGAACATTTTGCCGTTGTAGAAGGTCATGCCGAGGTCGGCGGCATGGGCTATCATTTCGACCTGCGGGAATACGACATCTGCCGGAGGCGTTTCGTTTTTGTATTCCTCGGTGCGGGTTTTGCCGCCGCCGTACCAAGGGAAGCCGAAGTTCAGGCCAGCCTTGGTGGCGCGGTTCAACTCGCCGACGGGAATATCGTCGCCCATGCCATCGACCTGATTGTCGGTGAACCAGAGGGTCTTGTCCTTGGCGCTGAAATCCATCCCCACGGAATTGCGGACGCCGCTGGCAAACACTTCACGGCCTGTGCCATCGCGGTTGAAGCGGACGATGCCGCCAATGCCCATCTTGGCGTAAAGGTCGCGCTTTTCAACCGGCGGCACGTTGAACGGCTGGCCCAAAGCAACATAGAGCTTGTTGTCCGGACCGACGCGGCAAACCCGGGCGGTGTGGTTGAAGCTTTCTTCGTCCTTGGGGATCAGATCGCCCTGCTTGAGCACTTCGCCCACGGCCACGTCGGCACCTTCATAAAAGAATTCGGCAGCCGGAAACACCAGCACGCGGTTTTGTTCGACGATGTAAAGGAAGCCGTCCTTGGAAAAGCAAACCCCGCTGGGGATGACCTTGTCGATCGAGCCGGCAAATTCCTTCACTTCCTCCGCCACGCCGCTGCGCGAGCGATCAGTAATGGCATAGACCTTGGTTTTGCGGGTACTGACAAAGGTCACCACGCCCTGGGGGCCAACCGCCATATGGCGGGCATCGGGCACCAGCGCGTAAAGGCCGATCTTGAAGCCGGCCGGCAGCTTGATTTTTGCCAGTGTTTTCTTGATCGCGTCAGCCTTGGGGCCAGTCTGGGCAATCAGCGGAATGTCGCCGCTATTGCCGGTGGCCTTCATCGCGCCAAGTTTTTCCAGATTGCCGGCCTGTGCCATGACGGCGCTGGCGCTGCACATAATGGCGAGCGAAACACCGAATGCCAAAACTCTATTCATCGAGACCTCCCTGTAAACCTGACTAAGCTGTCAGTTGAGCGCAATTAAACCGGCTGCACCCGGGCAAGTCAAGCACCGAATTGCCGAAAACTTTTTCCAGGCGGAAGCTAGTTTTTGGCCCAGCGGGCAATCATCTGGCCAAATTTGCTGGCCGGTTTGGCTTGCCAGCTGCACACCATCACCACCCGCTCGCGCGCACCCTCCAGCCATTCGGCTTCATATTGCGGGGCGGAAAGATTGAGGAAGACATAGTCCGGGCTTTCCGGCATGGGCACGCCTGCGCTCCGGGCTTCTGCGGCAAAGGCAAGAGCTTGCGGCCCCTCCAGCACGAAATCCTTGCGGGCGCGGGCTTGCGACATCGCATTGGCGGCGCTGGCAGGCTGGCATTCATCAGCCAAGGCAGGCAAAGCCAGCAGCAGGAAAACAAGGACGGCAAAAATGCGCATGTAAAAAACTCCCCGATGAGCGATGGTCGCAGCCGCTGCCACCCAGCGAAAATACCAGCCTCTGTTTGGCCTTTTAAACCAACCGGCCCCGCTGTGCACTCCTGAAAACCGCGCCTGACCAATCCTGTCCCCCCGCGAGTGCCGCGCGTGCCCCACCCCATTTTGCGCCCGCGCCACCATCTGCTACACCGCGCCCATGCCGCATCCCATCCCCGCCCCCGACCAGCGCATCACCCCGATGATTGCGCAATATATCGAGATCAAGGCGGCCAATCCCAATTCGCTGCTGTTCTACCGGATGGGGGATTTTTACGAGCTGTTCTTTCAGGATGCGGAAATTGCCGCGCGGGCGCTCGGCATTGTGCTGACAAAGCGCGGAAAGCATCTGGGCGAGGATATCCGCATGTGCGGTGTGCCGGTCGAGCGGGCCGATGATTACCTCTCGCGCCTGATCGGCCTTGGCCACCGCGTTGCCGTCTGCGAGCAGGTGGAAGACCCGGCGGAGGCGAAAAAGCGCGGTGCCAAATCTGTGGTGAAGCGGGATGTGGTGCGGCTGGTGACCCCCGGCACCATCACCGAGGAGCGCCTGCTGGAACCGGCCCGCGCCAGCATGCTGACCGCCATCGCCCGCGTGCGCGCCAGTGATGAGAGCTGGCACTACGGCTTGGCCAGCGCTGATATTTCCACGGGGCAATTCTCGCTCGGTGAAGCCTCGCAGGCCAGCCTTGCCGCCGAAATCGCCCGCATCGAGCCGCGCGAGATCGTCGCCTCCGCCTCCATCTGCGACGAGCCGGAGACCCGGCGTTTGCTGGTGCAGACGGGCGCACCCCTGACGCCGATGGGCCGGGAGGCCAATGACAGCATCACCGCCGAACGCCGCCTGCGCGATTATTTTGGCGTGGCGACCATTGAGGGTTTTGGCAGCTTTTCCCGCGCTGAAATTGCGGCTGCGGCAACGCTGATAGCCTATATCGAGCTGACGCAATTTGCGGCCCGCCCGCCGCTGGCCCGCCCCAGCCGCAGCGCCCGCGGGGCCAATTTGGAGATTGATGCCGCCACCCGCGCCAATCTGGAACTGACGCGCACCCTGTCCGGCGCGCGGGCAGGCTCGCTGCTGGACTGCATTGATGCCTGCATGACCCCCGCTGGCAGCCGCCTGCTGGCCGAGCGCCTCGCTTCGCCGCTGACAGACCCCCCGGCCATCAACCAGCGGCTGGACGCCATCGCCTGCCTGATGGACGATAATGCCCTGCGCAGCGGTTTGCGCGCCGCCCTGAAGCGCGTGCCGGACCTGGCCCGCGCCCTGACCCGCCTGGCCCTGCAACGCGGTGGCCCGCGCGACCTCGCCAGCTTGCGCGACGGGCTGGCGGCGGCGCGGGAGGTGGCGGCGCAACTGGCCGGAATTGACCCGGCCACAGCCCAGTTGCACGCCGCCCGCATGGCACTCGCCACCGATTGCGACGGACTGGAAGCGGCGCTGGCGGCGGCGCTGGCCGAAGATTTGCCACTGAAACCCCGCGACGGCGGCTTTGTCCGGCCCGGTCACAATTCCGCACTGGACCAATTGCGCGCCCTGCGCGATGAAACGCGCAAGGTGATTGCCCAATTGCAGGCACGCTATGCGGGCGAAACCGACACCCGCCAGCTCAAAATCAAGCACAATAATTTTCTCGGCTATTTCATCGAAGTGCCGCAGGCTCCGGGTGAAAAACTGCGCCAGCCACCGCATGACCAGACCTTCATCCACCGCCAGACCATGGCCGAAGCCATGCGCTTTTCCACCCCGGAGCTGAACGGGCTGGAGAGCCAGATTGCCTCCGCCGGGGACCGGGCGCTGGCGCTGGAACTGGCGGCGTTTGACACCATGGTGGCCGCCGCCCTGGCGCAGGGCGAAGCGATCCAGCACTGCGCCGGTGCCCTCGCCGTGCTCGATGTCACCGCCGCGCTGGCCGAAATGGCCGCAAACCGCGACTGGATCCGCCCGGAAGTGGACCGCACGCTGGCGTTCCACATTGAGGCCGGCCGGCACCCCGTAGTGGAGGCGGCGCTGGCACGCGAGGGCCAGGCGTTTGTCGCCAACCCCTGCGGCTTGTCCGGCAAGGATGGCACCATCGCGCAGATTGCTGTCGTCACCGGCCCGAACATGGCCGGCAAATCGACTTTTCTGCGCCAGAACGCGCTGATTGTGCTGCTGGCGCAAATGGGGTCGTTCGTCCCCGCCCGCCGCGCCCATATCGGCATTGTCGACCGGCTGTTCTCCCGGGTCGGCGCAGCGGATGATCTGGCGCGCGGGCGCTCGACCTTCATGGTCGAGATGGTGGAGACGGCGGTCATCCTCAATCAGGCGACACGGCATTCCCTCGTGATTCTCGACGAGATCGGGCGCGGCACGGCGACATTTGACGGCCTCTCCATCGCCTGGGCCGCCATGGAGCATTTGCACGATGTCAACGGCTCGCGCGCGCTGTTTGCCACGCATTTCCACGAATTGACCCAATTAACCAAAAAGCTGCCGCGCCTGACCAACCTGACCATGCGCGTTACCGACTGGAACGGCAATGTGGTGTTTTTGCATGAGGTGGCGCCGGGCGCGGCTGACCGCTCCTATGGCATTCAGGTAGCCAAACTCGCCGGCCTGCCAGGCGCCGTGGTCGACCGCGCCCGTGTGCTGCTGGCAGAGCTGGAAGCCGGGGACCGGCAGGCCCCGGTGGCGCGGATGCTGGCAGATTTGCCGCTGTTTGCTGCTGGCTCGCCGCCCGCCGCCGCTCCGGCCAAACCCGATTTGCTCGGCAAATCGCTGGATGCGATTGACCCGGACGAACTGACGCCGCGCGCGGCACTTGAGGCGGTGTACCGGCTGAAGCGGGTGAGGGCGGGCGAGGTTTAGGCTGGCGGCACGTCGCTGGTCCAATCTGGCCCGCGCCAAAATCGCCCGTCTTTCCGGGCCGGTAAAATAACTCAGATGGTTCCTTTAACGTTCTTGTGTTCCGTTTTCGTTTCGGCTAGCTTGGTAGCGTGATTGGGGGGCGGCCCATGGTTGTGCGGATTGCGACGGTTGCGTTTGAGGGGATCGAGGCAAAGCCGATCGATGTCCAGGTGCAGATATCCAATGGCAATGTCCAGTTTATTGTCGTGGGCCTTGGGGACAAGGCGGTGGCGGAATCGCGCGAGCGGGTGCGGGCGGCGCTGACGGCCTCGGGTCTGGCCTTGCCTGCCAAGCGGATTATCGTCAACCTCGCGCCCGCCGACATGCCCAAGGAAGGCAGCCATTATGATTTGCCGATTGCGCTCGGCGTCATGGCAGCCATCGGAGCGATTCCGCCCGATGCGCTTGCGGGCTTTACGATTTTGGGCGAGCTGGCGCTGGACGGCTCAATCACGCCGGTTGCTGGCGTGTTGCCCGCCGCCGTTGCCGCCAATTCGCGCGGCCATGGCTTGATCTGTCCGCACGAATGCGGGGCGGAAGCGGCCTGGGCCTCCAGCGAGATCGACATTCTCGCCCCGCGCTCGCTGATTCAGCTGGCCAATCATTTCAAGGGCACGCAGGTGATGGCGCGGCCTGTTCCCGCCATCCGGTCGCAAGGGCTGGCCATGCCGGATTTGCGCGATATCAAGGGGCAGGAAAGCGCCAAGCGGGCCTTGGAGATTGCCGCTGCCGGGGGTCATAACCTGTTGATGAGCGGACCGCCGGGATCCGGCAAAAGCATGTTGGCCGCCCGCCTTCCCTCGATTTTGCCGCCGCTGCTGCCGCGCGAATTGCTTGAAGTCTCGATGATCCATTCGGTGGCGGGCGCGCTGGCGGGTGGTGAATTAACCGACCGGCGACCTTTCCGCGCCCCGCACCATTCCGCCTCCATGGCGGCGCTGGTCGGCGGGGGCAGCAATGCACGGCCCGGCGAAGTGTCGCTTGCCCACCATGGCGTGCTGTTTCTCGACGAATTTGCCGAGTTCCAGCCCCAGGCGCTCGACAGCCTGCGCCAGCCGATCGAAACCGGCGAGGTTTTCATTGCCCGCGCCCACCACCGCGTCACCTATCCCGCCCGCTTCCAGCTGGTGGCAGCCATGAATCCGTGCCGCTGCGGCCATGCGCTTGATCCCGGCTATGCCTGCAAGCGCCAGCCCAACGAGCGCTGTGTCGCGCAATACCAGACGCGGATATCCGGACCGCTGCTGGACCGGATTGACCTGCATATCGAAGTGCCCGCGATCAGCGCCGCAGACCTGATTTTGCCGGCCCCGGCAGAAGGCTCTGCCGATGTCGCCCGGCGCGTGGCGGCGGCGCGGGCCATTCAGGTGCAGCGCTATGCGGCTATCGGCCTGCCCGGCATTACCTGCAATGCCACCGCGCCGGCCAATGTGATTGAGGATGTCGCGCGCGCCGATGCCCCCGGCATGGCGCTGATCCGCGATGCCGCCGAACGCTTGCGCCTCTCGGCCCGCGGCTTTCACCGGGTGCTGAAACTGGCACGCACGATTGCCGATCTGGACGCGGCGGAGGCCGTCGCCCGGATTCATCTGGCCGAGGCCTTGTCCTATCGCGCCTCCAGCCTTCGGCACGCGCAGGCCGCCTGACGGACAACACGCGGTTTTAAGGTTTGTGAGCGATAATTTGAGTTCTGTTGCTTCAGGAGTTTCCGCTGTCTGTTTGCCTGCCCATCCTGCTGTTGCTGTGTGCCGCCACGCTGGCGGCATTGGGCGGCCTGTTGTTGTTGCGCCAGTTTGGTCGCAAAAGCGGCAATGGCCAGCGCGAAATCGCAGCCCTCAGAAGCGAGGTCAGCGCCCTGCGACAGTCGGCATTGGCGCAGCTGCAGGCAGGGGCGGCGAGCGAAGCCAAATCCCGTTTTCTCGCCAATGTCAGCCATGAAGTGCGGACGCCGCTGGCCGGGATTGCCGGAATGGCCGATTTGTTGACAGGCACCCGGCTCAGCGGCGAGCAGCGCGCCTATGTCGAAGCGATCCGGCAGAGCGGCTCGGCACTCGCCGGGCTGGTTGACGAAATACTAGATTTTTCGAAAATGGGTTCGGGCAAGCTTGAACTGCGGGTTGAGCCGGTCGATATTGCCAGCCTTGTAGAAGGCGTGATCGAGCTTATGGCCCCGCGTGCCCAAGCCAACACCCTAGAAATCGCCTGCCTTGTCACGCCAGCTGTCCCGGCTATCGTGATCGCTGATGCGGCCCGTCTGCGGCAAATATTGCTGAACCTTGTCGGCAATGCCATCAAATTCACCCCAAACGGCGGCGTCGGCGTGAAAGCAGATGCCCATAACGATGTACTTCAATTCACGGTAACGGATACCGGAACCGGCATTCCAGCCGACCGCCAGCACATTATTTTTGAAGAATTCGAACAGGCGGATGGCTCGACATCGCGCCAGTACGGCGGCACCGGGCTTGGCCTGACGATTGCCCGGGAGCTAGCCGGTGCGATGAATGGCACTCTGGTGCTCCAGGCCTCCTCGCCGGAGGGGTCGAGCTTTCGCCTGGACCTGCCGCTTGTCGCGGCAGAAGCCAAAGCGTTCCAAAAGACATCGCCGCAGTATGCCTCCACCCGTCGGGCACTGATTGTTGCGGCTACGCGTTTTGAGGCAGGTTTTCTGGCAGAGCGGCTGGAGGCGCTGGGCTTTTCAACACGGACCGAGGCAAAAGGCAAAAGCGCTGTTGAATGGCTTGAAACCGCCCCGGCACCCGACCTTGTGATTGTCGATTGCGCCCTCGGTCCGCGCCTGGTGAAAGAACTTTCCGCCGCCTGCGCCGCCGCGAAAGTCGGCCAGAGCCTGATCCTGTTTTCACCGCTGGAACGGCGCGGACTTGGGGAGATTTTGTCGGGCGGATATGACGGCTGGCTGGTCAAGCCGGTCCGGCGGGACTCTTTGCTCACCCTGCTTGGCCAGCGCGGGGAACCGGGATCAACCGCCCCACCGGTCCCATTTTCTGTCGCCATGCCGGCACGGCTTCGCGTTTTGGTGGCGGAAGACAATGATATCAATGCGCTGATCGCCACCCGCCTGCTGGCCCGGCTGGGAGCGGATGTGGTGCGGGCAGCGGACGGGCCGGGCGCGCTGGCGCTGGCCCGTCGCGCGCTTTTGGGCGAGAGCGCCGCTTTCGACCTTATCCTGATGGATTTGCGCATGCCCGGCCTCGATGGCCGGGACGTCACCCGCGCGATCCGGTCGATCGAGGAGAATCTGGGCCGTCCGCAGGTGCGGATTTTTGCCTTGACAGCCAATAACCAGGACAGGGACAAGCAAAGCTGTCTTGCAGCGGGGTTTGACGGGTTTCTCGCCAAGCCGGTGGATTTTGCGGCCCTGTCCCGGCTGTTGGCACCAACGCCTTCGCTGCGCCGAATGGCCTGATCCGTCTCAATAGGGCGTGTTGAACACCCGGCCCGGCACAAGTTCGCCATGCTCGACATGGCCCACCGCTATGACCACGCCGCCACACGCGGCATAAGCCAGTCCGCCGGAGGGCGCATCGCGCCCGCGCAACAGCAGCGGTTGCCCGCGCCGCAACCGCGCCGCGCCGTCGCGGTCAACAAGAACGCAGGTTATTTCACTTAATCCGGACTCCACCGGGCGCAGGGCACCCGCAACCTCCGCAGGAAAATCCATCAGGGTGGACAGTGGCACGGCGTCGCTTTCCAGAAACGGCCCGACCCGGGTCCGGCGCAGGGCAGTGACATGGCCAAAGCAGCCCATCGCCCGGCCCATATCGCGGGCAATCGCGCGCACATAGGTGCCTTTGCCGCATTCGGCCTCAAACACGGCGGTATCCTCATCCGCCTCGGTCAGGCGCAAGGCATGGATGGTGACCGGGCGCGCGGCGATTTCGACCCTTTCGCCACTGCGGGCCAAATCATAGGCGCGTTCGCCGTCAATCTTGATGGCAGAAAACGCCGGCGGGGCCTGCATGATGGTGCCAATGAAGCGCGGCAGCAGGGCTTCAATCCGGTCATGGCCAGGCCGCGGCTCGATGGTCGATATCGGCGAGTTGGTCGGCACGATGTTCCACAAATGCTCCATCGTGACGTTGCCAGGCAGCACCGGCGCGCCGTAGTGGGCACCTTTCACGCCGCGAAGGACGGCGGAAACCGCTTCTACGGCTACACCACGGCCCTCACCCGGCGCTGGTTCCGCAAGCTGGACGGCAAGATC
>JAYVYA010000020.1:0-11276 GCA_043784745.1 Hyphomicrobiales bacterium | reverse complement strand
TCGGGCACATTTAATCTGGGTGTGAAAGAATTCCATTCGCGTGATGCGCTGGATTTGCTGGCCTTTTTCGTCGCAAATCCCGACAAGGAGGCGATAGCGGCCAAACAGGCCGATCTCAAGGCGCTGCTGCGCAATCTGGTGCCCGGCTTTGCCAGTGTCACCGAGACGGTTGCATTCAAGGATGTCTCCGTAACGTCCGCTGAGGGCAGTTTTGCTGGAAAGAACCTCGGCTTCGCGGTGGACGTATCGGGTGGCGTGCCCAATTCGCACTACAACATCGCCCTGAAAGCGTCTGACCTGGCCTTCCCGGCGAAAATGCTTCCCGAATGGAGCGCCGGACTGGTGCCCACCTTGATTGACACGTCAATCAAGGTCTCCGGCATGGATTTTGGTGCCGCCGCCAGCGAGGCGATTGAGGATTTCAGCCTGGCAACAACGCCCTCCATTTCCGCTGCGGATGCCGGCAAAATCCTGCAAAAAATGCTTCCCGCCGGTTATGCCACTCTGACCCTGCCGCCGGGCCATCTCGCCACTGGCCTGCTGGATGTGAAATATGATGGCATCATGACTTTTGGTGAGGCGCAGATGGCGGGCAAATTCAACATCAGCGCCACGGGATTGGACAAGGCCATCGAAAAGCTCACCGCCGCCATGCAGAAAGACCCCTCCGCCGCGCAGGCCTTCGGGGCTCTCTCCATCGCCAAGGGATTGGGCAAACCCGGCCCGGAAGGCACGCTGGTGTGGGTGGTGGAGATGACGCCGGAACGCAAGGTGCTGGTCAATGGCGCGCCGTTTGGCGGGAAATAGGCCGGTTGCTGGCGCGGAAGGGCGGGGCGGGCAAAGCCGTCCCTACCCCCGTCAACAGGGGCTTTATTTATGCCCGCACCGCTTCCGCCGCCTTGCCCAAAACTTCGGCCAGGTGGTCAAAGCGGGCGGCATAGCTGCCAACGCCTGATGTGGCCGAGCGCAGTTCGACAATCAGGCCAGCCATTTCAGCTTCGGGCATCCGCGCTTCCAGCACATTCCAGCCTTCCCAGCCCGGACGGCCATCGAACCCCATGATCTGGCCGCGCCGGGCTGTGACGAGGGCCGTAGCGCGGGACATGGCTTCTTCGGGGACGAAAATATCGACCTGGAAAATCGGCTCCAGCAGCACCGGGCGGGCCTTGGCCAAAGCCTCGGACACCCCCAGCTTTGCGGCTGCGCGAAAAGCCATGTCGGAGGAATCGACGCTGTGGTACGAGCCGTCGGTGAGCGTCACGCTGACATCCACCACCGGAAAACCCAGCGGCCCCTTGACCAGCGCGTCACGGGCACCGGCTTCGACTGAGGAGAAATACTGGCGCGGCACGGTGCCGCCATGTACAGTCTCGGCAAAGGCAAAGCCTTCGCCGCGCGGGCGCGGGCCAATCTCCAGCGCGACATCGCCAAACTGGCCGTGGCCGCCCGATTGCTTCTTGTGCCGGCCCCGGATGGCCACCTTGTCGCGGATGGTCTCGCGCCAGGCGACACGTGGGGCATGGGCCTCGACGCTGACGCCAAAGCGGGCTCGCAGGCGCTCCAGCGCCACCCTGACATGCATTTCTCCTTGGCCGAGCAGGCGCATTTCGGCGGTTTCCGCTTCCTGCTGGAAAACCAGGCTGGGGTCTTCCTCGCACAGTTTCTGGATGGCATTTGTCAGCCGCACCTCGTCCTTGCGGTCTTTGACGGTGACGGCAAAGGCGTGAACGGGCTGGGGGGCGGCGGCAATGGCGGTAATCTGGCTGGCAGCGGCCTTGCTGTCGGTGAAGGCATCGCCCGAGGCCACATGGTCCAGCCGCCCGAAGGCCAGCGTGTCGCCCTCCTCCGTTCGGGGCTGCCTGGAGGCGGTGGAACCCATCAGGCGCGACATGCCGGCAATGCGGTCCTCGCCGCTGCGGGCGGAAAACACCGTCGCATTGTCGGCAAAGCTGCCCTGCAGCACGCGGGCGACCGACAGTTTGCCGCCATGGGCGGTGTGGATGGTGCGCAGGCACTGGGCGATGGCGGGGCCGGCCCCGGCAATGCCCAGGCGCTCGCGGGTTTCGTTGATGCCCGGCGCTTCGTGACGCAGCGCTTTCCACAGGCGGGTGACGCCATTGCCACGCTCGGCCGAGCCGATCAGCAGCGGCACGGCATGGCCTTGGCGCAAATGCTTGGCCAGATCATCAAACACCTGGTCGCGCGGCGGCTCAATGTCGGAAATCAGCTCTTCCATCAGCGCGTCATCATAGTCGGCGAGGCGCTCCAGCATGGAATAGCGCGCCTGCTTCTCGCGCGGCATTTCGCCAGCGGGCACATCGACGACGGAAGACGGCGCATGCTCGCGGTAGACGAAGGCGCGCTCCAAAGCCAGATCAATAAAGCCCGTGGCAATGCCGTTCTGCCAGATCGGGATTTGCCGCAGCAGCAGCGGCGCGCGGGAAGCGGGCTGCAGCATGGCCAGTGATTCGCGCACCCGGGCGGTGGCAATGTCGATCTTGTTGAGAAACAGGAAACGCGGAACCTGCAATTCCTCGATCTGGCGCAGGATCAGCTGCAAGGCGGGAATTTTGCGCGGATCCGCCTCGCAGACCACAATCACGGCATCGCAGAACGGGAGGACGTGGCGCATGTCGCTGGCAAATTCGATCGAACCGGGGCAGTCGATGAAGGTGTAGCGGTCGCCCAGATATTCGGTGGAGCCGGTATTGGCCTCGACGCTCATGGAATGGGCGCGGGCTTCGGAGGAGGAATCGCCGACGCTGGAGCCATCACGCACGGAGCCTTGCCGGGCCAGTGCCCCCGCACGGGCCAGCAGGCTTTCGAGCAGCGTGGTCTTGCCGCTCTGGAACGGGCCGACCAGGGCAATCAGGCGCGCCCCGGTGACGCGCCTGCCGGTCTTGCCAAAACTTTCCCCCATGACACGCGCTCCCTGACAGGTGCAGCCGACCGCCGCCGCATTGTGACGGAAAGGTTACAGCCGTGGCGGGGGAACGCAAGTTTTTGTTAACATGTCTTTGGAGCGCTTGGCTTGTAGTGGCGACCGTTGACCGCCAAGGGCGCGTAAAGTGTTGTTTTAAGGCAAGAATGTTGCCACTTCGCGATCAGCGACCGCGACTACAAGACCTCCGCTTCCGCCGCCATAAACTGCGCCCGTGCCAGTTTGGCAAATACGCCATCCTTGGCCACCAGCTCGTCAAAACCACCGCTTTCCACCACTTTGCCGTGGTCAAACACCAGAATCCGCGTGGCATTGCGGATAGTGGACAGGCGGTGGGCGATGACGAAGGTGGTACGCCCGGCGGTGGCGGCTTCCAGCGCCGCCTGCAATTGCCGCTCGGTCGTGGCATCCAGCGCACTGGTCGCCTCGTCAAAAATCATGATTGGCGGGTCTTTCAGCAGGGCGCGGGCAATGGCGAGGCGCTGGCGCTCGCCGCCGGACAGGGCGCGGCCGCGCTCGCCAACGAGGGTGGCCAGGCCATGGCTCTGGCGGGCGATGAATTCGCTGGCCTGCGCCCGCTCCAGCGCCAGCGCGATTTCAGCCGCCGTGGCGTCGGGCTTGCCGATGCGCAAATTGTCTTCAATTGAGCGGGCAAACAGCATTGGTTCCTGAAAGACAACGCCGATATTGCGGCGCAGGGCAATGAGCGAGAGGTTGCGGACGTCCTGCCCGTCGATGGTGATGCGGCCTGCATCCGGGTCAAAAATCCGGTGCAACAGGCTGAGCGTTGTGGATTTGCCCGAGCCTGTGGCCCCCACCAGCGCAATCGTATCGCCCTTGACGGCGGTAAAGGAGACATGACTGATTGCGGTCCTTTTGGTGTCATAGGCAAAGCTCACATCCTCAAAGGCAACCTGCCCGCCGAGCCGTCCTGGGTCGGTGGCGCCGGGGCGGTCGGCAATCCCCGGCATGGTGTCAAGCACTTCAAAAAATTCGCGCAGTTTGCCGCTTTGCTGAAACACCAGATTGATGAAGCCGACGATCTGTTCGAGCCGCGAAATCAACATCCGGGCGATGCTGACAAAAGTGACAATCTCGCCAATCGTCGCGAGGCCCTGAATGTTGAGCCAGACACCCACCATGAATATGCCCAGGACCGCCAGCGTCGAGGAGGTGTGGGTGATGACGGAGGTGGCCGCCCACCAGGACAGGACCGGCCATTGCGCATCCAGCAGGTTTTTGCTGATCTGTGCCATTGCCGTGGTTTCAGCGCCAACGCGGGTAAAACTCTGGATGACCGGGACATTGCCGAGGGCATCGGAGGCGCGCTCGGCAAAATCCGAATTGTAGCGTTCGACCTCTGACTGCATCCCGTAGGTGTGCAGCAGGACAAAGGTGGTGACGGCACCAAACACAATGATGAGCACGAACAGGACCAGCGCCAGCCGCCAGTTGATCAGCAGCGCAAAAGGCAAGACGATGAACAGAGCGACGAACGAAGCGCAATTGTCGCGGAAAAACGACAGCCATAAATTGGCCATGCCGCCTGACCCCTCCAGCATGATTTTCAGCAGGCGGCCCGAATGGGTCGAGCCGTGGAAGCTGAGCGGGAGGTGGAGCACGTGCTCGAAATAATTGGCCATGACCAGCAGGCGCCGGCTGTGAGCCAGCCGGTCAGAATAAAGCGCAATAAGTCCCCCCGCGACAATGGTGAACACGCCAAAGCCGACCCACGCACCTGCCAGCGGTGCCAGCTCCAGAAAACTGGGGATGCGGCTGGCATCCCGGTCCGCCGCCAGCTGGTCGATAATGCGGCCAAACAGCACCGGCTCGGCAAACAGCGCGCCCGCCAGCGCCAGATTCGCGATCACCAGCACAGCGGCCAGCTTGCCGTCCGAGCCAAGCTGGCCCAGCACGCGGAGATAGAGACGCAGAAAGAGCATGGCAATGCTTTGGTTCAGGGCAAACCCTGCCTGTAGCGGGTTTGCGGGCAGGTTCCAAGCGGGTCTGGCGGGGCGCTCTACAGCCGCATTGCGCCGCCGCATATCTTTCCAAACAGCGCCCCGTCCAGCGGCAGCGCCCCGTTGCCCGAAGGGTCCACAAAGAACAGGCGGTCACTGATCACCGAGGGATCGAAACCTTCCCGCACCAGCGTGGTTTTCTGCTGCTTGAAGGTGCCGGTGGTCTCAATGTGGGACTGGATGCGCAGGAAGCGGGGGCGGGCATAATCGGGCAGATGGGCGGCCAGATGTGCGCTGAAGGCGGCAGGGTCAAACGGCGCGCCCGCTTCCAGTTCCACCGCCGCCATGCCGGCCCGGCCCTCGAAGCCGGGAACCGAGACGCCATAGACATTGGCATCGGCAATGCCGGGGAAGCCGGTGATGCAGGCGGCCACTTCGCCGGTCGAGACATTCTCGCCCTTCCAGCGGAAGGTATCGCCGATGCGGTCGATGAAATAGAAATAGCCCTGGGAGTCGCGCCGCATCAGGTCACCCGAGCGGAACCAGGCGTCGCCTTTGACAAAACCGTCGCGCAGGATTTTCTTTTCCGTCGCCACCCGGTCGGCATAGCCGTCAAACACGTTGGTGGGATGCTTGGGATCGTTGAGGATTTGGGCGATGGCCTCGCCAGTCTCGCCCGGCTGGCATTCCACGCAAAACCCGTCGGGACCACGCACGGGCTGCTCTTTGCCGACATCAAAAGCGATGAGCTTGACCAGGTATTTCTTATCTGCCCATTTCGGGATGCGGCCAATCGAGCCGGGTTTGCCGTCAAAATTGAACAGGGACATATTGCCCTCGGTCGCGCCATAGAATTCCAGCAGGTTTTTCAAGCCAAAGCGCTGCTGGAAGGCGGAAAAAATATCGGGGCGCAGGCCATTGCCATAGCACATGCGGAGCTGGTGGGCGGTGTCATTGGGGCCGGGCGGGGCGTTGAGCAAATAGCGGCAGAGTTCCCCGACATAGACGAACATGGTGCAATGCTGCGCGACAATATCAGCCCAGAACTGGCGGGCCGAGAATTTCTCGGCAATATAGCAGGAGCCACCGACCGTCAGCGTGGCACCCGTTGCGGTGAGGCCGCCGGTGGAATGGTAGAGCGGGAGGCAGATGTAGATGCGGTCGGCGCTGCCCGCATTGGTGGCACCGGAAAACCCCTCCATAATCCGCAGTGTGCGCGAATGGTTGAGATTGGCGGCTTTGGGCAGGCCGGTCGTGCCGGACGTGTAGATGTAGATCGCCCGGTCGGCGATGGTCAGCGCCCGGCGCTCGGCTCCGGCCAGATTGCCGTTGGGCAGGGCGGCGACGGCGGCTTCGAGCGTCTTGTCCGTGCCGCCGTAGACGAGCACCTGCACATCTGCGCCAATCAGCGCGCGGGCAGTCTCGAACTGGGCGACAAGGCTGGCATCGACGATGATGCAGCGCGACTGCACGATGTTGATGCAATGGGCGAGGCCCTGACCCGACAAGTTGGTGTTGAGCAGCGCGGTGACGCAGCCACTTTTGGCAATGCCCTGCCAGATGCACAAATATTCCGGCTTGTTGGGCATCAACAGCGCGACGGTTTCGCCCTTGGCCAGCCCCTGCGCCAGCGCCCAGCGGGCATATTGGTTGGTGCGGGCGTTCCATTGCGCGTAGGTATAGTGCTGGCCCTCGGAGAGCAAAGCGATATTGCCGGGATAGCGGGCGCTGACCGCCTCAATCGTTTCCCGCAAGGTGTTCTGCGGGTGCTTCAGCACCATTTCCGTGCGCTTGAGCGAGCGCAGCGCCCCGCGCAAATAGGCAATTTCACTGGAAATGCGTGCAACAATGCCCATTGATGTTTTCCCGCCCGTGATATTGCCAGCGTTGGCCGCTGCCCGATCATGCCGCATTTTCGGGTTGTTTGGTAGAGGCTATGCTGCCGGGACAGTCACGTTATGAACCATTATGAAAAAACCTGAAGATATCGGGCAAATACCGGTGATTCTGGATTTGCGCGGCCTTAAATGCCCGCTGCCGGTGCTGAAAACCCGCGCGGCATTGCGGAAATTGCCAGCGGGTGCAGAGCTGATTGTTCGCACGACCGACCCGATGTCAGTAATTGATGTGCCGCATCTGCTGTCACAAACCGGAGACCGGCTGGTGTCACAGATGGCGGAAGGCGCTGGCACGGTGTTCAGGATTGAGAAGGGCGGCGGAGTGTAGTCGCGGTTGCTGACCGACCGCCGCTCCAATTTCACGCCAGCAGTCCGGATGCCACAGGGGCCAGCGGGTTGGCGGTCAGCGCTGCCACATCGGGCTGGTCCGGTGCTGGTGTGCCGGCGAAGGCAGCCCAGAGGCCTTCGATGAATTTGGGTTCCATATCCCGCAAAATGAAGACAATGCGGGTGGAATGGTCGGCATCCGGCCAGGCTGGCAAACGCACGGGCGGATGGAACACGTGCTGGACGCCGTGGATCACCAGCGGCCGTTCCGGGTCATCGGCGAGGCCCACGAGGCCCTTGACCCGCAGCAGGCTGGGGCCATGGGCATTGCGCAGCAATTCCAGAAACAGCTCGAACGTTGCCGCCGGAAGCAGCACCTGGCTGGTAAGGCAGAAGGCGCGGATGCGGGCATCGTGACGGTTGACATCGTGGGAATGGTGGTGGGCATGGGCATGGCCCTCGGCATTGAGCCAGCCCAGCACATCCGGGATTTTGCCCTGCGGATCATACAGCCCGGCATTCAGCAGGTTTTGCGCGCGCGCCGCGTCGCTGCCCGCGTCAACCAGAGGGGCGGCGGGGTTGAGGGCGCGCAGACGCTGGCGCAGGGCGGTGGTATCGCCCGCCAGATCAACTTTGGTCAGCACCAGCCGGTCGGCCATGGCGACCTGCTTGACGGCTTCGGGATGATTATCCAGCGATGACGCACCATTGACGGCATCGACCAGCGTGATCACGCTGTCCAGTTCATAGCGCAGCCGCAAATAGGGATGGTAGAGAATGGTGTGCAGCACGGGGGCGGGATCGGCAAGGCCGGTAGTCTCGACCAGGACACGGGCAAACGGGGTAATGCGGCCATTGTCGCGGCGGCGCAGCAGGTCTTCCAGCGTGGTGATCAGGTCGCCCCGAATCGTGCAGCACAGGCAGCCGGACTGCATCAGCAGCATATTGTCGTCTGCTTTCTCGACCAGAAGATGATCGAGGCCGATTTCGCCAAATTCGTTGATGATCACAACGGTATCGGCGAGCGCGGGATCGCGCAGCAAAAGGTTGAGCAGGGTGGTCTTGCCCGCCCCCAGAAATCCGGTGATGACCGAGAGGGGGAGGGGCGGCGGCGGGCGGAGGGCGAGGGCGGAATCAGCCAAAACTATTGATCCGCCGGGGTGACCGGCTTGGCAGGCAGCTTTGGGGCGCTTTTCGGTTTGGCCAGTTTGGCGGACTGCTTTGGTTTGGCGGCGGGTGCCGCCTTGCCCGGCGTTTTAGGCTTGGCATTTAGCTCAACCGGGGCAATGGCGGCGATTTTCGCCTTGCCGGGCCTGGCCCTGGCTGGCGTATCGCCATGCAAATGCATCGGGATGGCATTGGGGTCGACCGGCAAAGGCGACCCTGCCTCAGTGTCATCCGCCTGTTTTGGCGCGGCGAAGGCGCTGACACCGGCAATCGGCTTGCTGTCTGGCTCGGGCTTGCCCGGTTTGGCGCGGGCCAACTGCGGCCCCGCAGCACGGGCGGCCAGGGCTGTGCCGGTCCAGCCCGGCGCACGGCCAATATAGACGGAAACGGCTTCATAATGCGGACGGCCCAGCCGGGCTATCTCCGCGCCCGAACCGCGCGGCCCGCCGCCCATCGGCTGGCCCGCCGCCTCGAACATGAAGGCGCGTTCGGACTGCACACCATCCCTCGTGAAAGTGCCGGCGAGGGGCACTGAAAAATCCTCGATCTCGGACAGGAAGGTGCCACCTTTTGAACGGCCCCGGCAGGTCTCTTGCCGCATGTCCGGCGCGCTGCCGCCCTGCGAGGCCAGGGATCCCACATTGCCGGAGGGCGAAGTGCTGCCAAAAAACGCCTTGTCAAACAGGTTGGCGGCCTTGGCGGTCCGGTCCCGCGCCGACGGCGCACCCATGATGACGGCCATGAGGTGGCGCCCGTTGCGGTTGGCGCTGGCGACGACATTAAAGCCGGCGGCACAGGTAAAACCCGTCTTCATTCCGTCAATACCGGGATAGCGGCCCATCAGGCCATTGTGGGTGGGGATGATGCGCGATCCCAGCTGGATTGCGCCAATGTTGAAAATATCGGCCTGGCCCGGAAAATCGCGGAACAGGGCGCGGCCCAGCACCGCCATGTCGCGGGCCGAGGTGACCTGCCGCGAATCGGGCAGGCCGTTTGGGTTGACGAAATGGCTCTCGGTCATGCCCAGCGCCGCCGCCTCGCGGTTCATCTCGTCGGCAAAACTTTCGACCGAGCCGGACGTGCCCTCGGCAATGGTCACCGCAATGTCATTGGGTGATTTGACCAGCAGCATTTTCAGCGCATTGTCGAGCGTCACCTCGGTGCCGGGGCGAAAACCCATTTTGGACGGTGCCATGCGGGCGGCGCGGGCTGAGACGACAAACGGCGTGTCCATGGTCATGCGGCCCTCGCGCACCGCTTTCAGCGCGACATAGGTGGTCATCAGCTTGGTGAGGGAAGCGGGATACCATGTATGGGTCGCCTGCTCCTGGTGCAGCACCTCGCCCGTGCCAACGTCTATGACGAGGGAGGGGGTGGCGGCGGCTGGCAGTGCGGCGGCGAGGATGATTGCCAATCCGGCCCAGAGGTTTTTTTGCAGATTGAGCATGAAGAAAAATCCTGATTCTGGCCGGTGCCCCCGATACCAGCATTGGGCCTTAGTAAACGGGTTGATTGGGGTTGAAAAGGGGCAGCCGGAATTGTGTTTTGGTGACAGGTGCCGATTTTTATGTGCCCGGTTTGCTTCGCATACCCCTCATCCGGCGCTTCGCGCCACCTTCTCCCGCAGGGGGAGAAGGGAAGTGGCGGGTGATTCAGATAAAACACATCACGCTTTAGCGCCCGCGCAGCCAGCAAGCGCAGCGCCCGTGCCGGCAAGGCAAGGGCTGCCTGACTGTTCAGCCCAGCCGCAGGCCGCTCACCGGGTCAAACAGGTGCACGGTCTCCGGCGCAATCGCCAGCATGACCTTGTCCTGCGCCGGGCGGGCGGTGCCGGGGCCTTGCAGGAGGGTGAAGGGTTCTGCGCCGACATGGCCGTGAATCAGGCGGCCCGAGCCGAGTTCCTCAACCGCCTCAATGGCAAAGCCGGTGCCTGTGGTGCCGGTGCCGAGGGTGACCAGTTCAGGGCGGATGCCCGCCGTCACCCGCGTGCCGGTCGCCACTGTCCAGCCCGCCGGATCAAACGCCAGACTCTCGCCACTGGCGAGGCGCAGCATTCCCGCACTCTCAACTGCTGCGGCCAGAAAATTCATCGGTGGCGAGCCGATGAAGCCACCGACAAACACCGAGGCCGGGCGGGCATACACGTCGAGTGGCGCGCCACACTGCTCCATCCGCCCGCCGTTCATCACCACCAGCATGTCGGCCAGGGTCATGGCTTCCAGCTGGTCATGGGTGACGTAGACCGAGGTGGTCTTGAGCGCCTTCTGCAATTTCCGGATTTCGATCCGCATCTGCACGCGCAGCTTGGCGTCGAGGTTGGACAGCGGCTCGTCAAACAGGAAGGCGGCGGGTTTTCGGACGATGGCGCGGCCCATGGCAACGCGCTGGCGCTGGCCGCCAGAAAGCTGGCGCGGCTTGCGCTTCAGCATGTCGTCATTGAGTTCGAGAATGCGGGCGGCTTCGCGCACCCGGGCGGTAATTTCCGGCTCCGGCGTTTTCAGATTGCGCAGGCCGTAAGCCATATTGTCATAGACATTCATGTGCGGGTAGAGCGCGTAATTCTGGAACACCATGGCGATGTCACGTTGCATCGGCTCCAGATCATTCACCCGCCGCCCGCCAATGTGGATGTCCCCGGCGGAAATGGTCTCCAGCCCGGCAATCATCCGCAGCAGGGTGGACTTGCCGCAGCCGGAGGGGCCGACCAGCACGCAAAAGCCACCATCGGGCACGGCAAACGACACGCCTTTGACCGCTTCAAATCCGCCGGGATAGACTTTCTTGACTTGTTTCAGGCTGACTTCGGACATGGAGTAGATTCCTGGCACTTCCTTCTCCCCTTGCGGGAGAAGGTGGCGCGCTTGCGCCGGATGAGGGGCTGGGGTAGAGATAATGGTCTGATACCTTTGAAGTTTTTGTGTTTTCTGTATCTTCTGGTGCTGGCAGGAACCCCTCATCGGGCCCAAGCAGGCCACCTTCTCC
>JAYVYA010000019.1:0-8114 GCA_043784745.1 Hyphomicrobiales bacterium | reverse complement strand
AAGCCCCGGCTACTGGCGCAGCAGCACATCACTTTGACAGAAAACCACGGCAACGCAGCCTTTCAGTTCGGCCCTGCCGTCGCTGGTCAGGGCAAGGGTGCCCTCATAGGTCTTGCCATCCTCCGGGTTGTAGATTTTGCCTTTCCAGATGTCGCCCTCGCGAGTTAGGCCTTGCAGCAGGGGCACGCCCAGCAGCGGGCGGGTGCGCAGGGCGGTGCTGGTGTTGCTGGCATCCAGAAGCGGCTTGCCTGCGGCATCATTTGGGTCTTTCAGCCAAGCCAGCGTGCCGCAAAGCTTGGGTCCGCACGGGGCGATTTTGATTTTCGATTCGCCATCTTCCGTGGCCCACAGGCCATAAGGTTCCGCCGCACGGGCAGGCGCGGCCCCGGCGAGCAGCAGGGCGAGGAGGGCAAAATACAATCTGGACATTGGCAAGTTTCTCCATCTGGCCGACATGATCAGCGGACTTCGGCCTCTGGTCTGCTACCCCTCACCGCAAGTGGTGCAGTGTTGCAAGGGCTTTGCGGCGCAGTTGTGATGATGGCTGCAGATTGTCAAACGCCCGTCATCCGAGGCGGGCAGGAAAGCTGCGTCTCCCCCAAAAGGGCCATTGCCCAAAAAAGGACCTGCCATGATCCGCTATCTCGCTTTTGCCGTTTCTGCCGCCGCGCTGGCCATTGCCGCCGCACCTGCCCTCGCCGCTGACGCGCCCGCCATGGGCCCATGGAATGCCGGTGCCACCAAAGTGGCGGAAGGCTCGCCGCTGGCCAAAAGCGCGCTGGCTTTCATCAAGCTCGAAGCCGCCAAAATTGGCAATGAGGCCCTGCGCAAGGCAACCGAAGATGCCGCCTTCAATGCCGAAACCTGCATCAAGCACCGGATTGGCATGGATGACGCGAAAAAGCAGGCCATTCTCGACAAGCTGAAAGGCGAAGGCTTGATTGACGAGACCGAGGCTGGCCGCATTCCCGGCGGCCTGCTGGCCGGCATTTTCCCGCCTTTGCGCGACGAAGCTTCGGCCTGCCCAAAACTGCCGCAGCCGTATATCGCCGCGCCCGGCAGCGTGTTCGGTGGCCATCATTCGCAGCCCGGCGGTCTGGCCGAGCATGTCGCCGTCAACCTCACCAGCGCGGTCAATCTGGCCACCACCTACCGCATGGTCTATGGCACTCTGGATGCCGAGGGACACGCGGTGATGCATTCTGGCAAGGCGGGGGAAGTTGCCGACAAAGCGTTCTTCATTGACCAGGACATCGTGCTGGCCGCACCCATCTGGCATGACTGGGCCAAGACCATTGTGTTCCAGTGGAATGCCGATAGCTCGGAATTCCCCGAAATGAACTTTGGCGGCAATGGCAAGACCGACGCCTGGGGCGCAGCCGGGTCTTCCAGCAAGACCGGCGCGCATCATCTCATCGGCATTGCCGAGGCTATGGCGCGCGACCTGCCTGCAGCGGAAATCATCGCCCATGCCAGCGCCCACAACCCGCCCAATGCCGGCAATGAACACACCGTGGTCAACTGGCTCCGGACCGCTTCGATCATCGCCGGCGTGGACCCCGTGGCGAAGAATTATCTGAAGCCCGACAGCCTCAACCGGTTGCGGGTGGCTCCGCAGCGCAAGGGCGGCACTGTGGATATTCAGGCGAGCCTGCCCAACCAGTCCAACATGCTTTATGAATATGTGCTGCATAACCTGTCGGACGCCGACTACACCTATACCGGCACAGCAACCGTGCAGAGCGAACTGCTGCTGCGGCTGGTGGCTTCCAAGTTTGGTTATGATCCGGCGGATGCCGCCAAATACAACACTTCGTACCGCAATGTCGTCCTCAGCCATGCCGGAGCCGAACGCATCCACACGCTCTATGTCAATGGCGGGCTTGAGGCGGTGGAGAAGGAAGTTGGCAAGCTGAAGGCTGCGAAAATGATCGACTGAACTGCAAAGGCGGTCTCTTTCGATCCTCCGGCGACGGGGGCGGCCTATCCCGTTCCCTTCATCGCACGATCAACTTGCGTCACACCCGCAAGGGTGTCTGCCCGAAATAACACCAAAGCTGAAACGCATTGACGAATTGTTGATATCGCAATGCTGGGGACCGGGCGATTGGCCTGCGTATATTACACCGCCTGCCAGTCCGCCTCTACAATCCGCACCAGACTGACAAAGGCCGTATTGGGATCCATTTTCGCTCCCGTTTCCAGCCGTCCGCTGACGCGGATCACTTGCGAGGGGCTGAGCGTTGCGGCAGCGCGGGAGAGGTAGACGACGACAATATCGGCTGGCCAGTCCGCTTCGGACGAGCAGAACGGGCAGACTGACATCGGAAACCGGGTGAGAACGAAAAAGTCACTTTCCGGTTTTAGCGGCGGTGCCATGAAACCGCGCATGGTGACGCTCTGACCAGCAAGGCCCTGCAGCTTGGGCGAGACTTTCAGGCCCTGAACGCCGGCGGATTCATACAGGTCGGCAAAAGTAATCGTCCCCTCTGCGGCACTGGCGGGACGTAACCATGCTGCCACAGGAAAAGCAGCGAGGAACTGGCGACGGGTGGCTGCAATAATCATGAATGTACACTTTTCCGCCACCGGACCGAGAACCTTCAGGTTCACCTGAATCATATATTCTGCCCGATGACAGGCAGGTTCCCTGCACGGGCGAACCCGAAGGTTCGCGCACCCTTCGTGCCTGTCCGTCATGACATCACGATGACCATTCACGGCCTCAGATAGACATACCCCTGCCCCTGCAATTCCGCCAGCCGCACCACCCCGCCGCGATCGGCTGAAATGAAACCGGGCAACAAATCCTTCAGCGTCACTTCCTGCGCCTTCATGGTATTGCCGCAAGCGTTCATCTCCACGCCATCTTTAGCCACGCCAGCATAGCGCGAGGCAATGTCGGGATGGGCGGAAATCGTCTGGAAGGCCTTCAGCGCGGAGCCGTGCACCACCAGCGCCAGCTTCACCATGCCCGGTCCGCCAACACCGTCAATATGGTTGCGCATATTGCCGAGCACAAAGCCGACCTTGTCGAAGTCGGAGAGATGGTAGACCACTTTCTGAACATCCGGGGCGGGGGCGGCCCCGGCAACCTGGCGTGCGGCAAATAAACCGGCGGTGGCCAGCAGGGCGGATTTGAAAATCTTGCGGCGGTTCATGGCGCTTTCCCCGATTGGTATTGGCTCAGTCTAACAGGCCTCCACCGTCCCGCCACTCACATTATATTGTCCAGGGGGATCGACATATTCGAGGAACGCTAGGTTTTGCCCCACAGCCGCAACGGCAGGCCGAGCAGCTTCATCTGCCCCGCCATTAGCCCAAAATAGACAATGCTCCCCGCCATTCCAACCGACCCCAGATGGGCCAATGCAGCCCAGGGTCCCAGCGGCGCGGTCCACAGGGCGATCCTGTCATCGGCCCACAGCACCACCAGCATCAAAAACAGGCTGGCATTGCCGGTGCAGGCCAGCGGGGCCAGCAAGGCGCGGTCCAGCCGCAAGAACCCGGCGCGCCAGGCCAGCATGGCCAGCAGGCCAAAATTGATCCAGAACCCCGCCGCCGTGGCCAAGGCCAGCCCTGGTGCGCCAAAAGGCCCGGTGAGGCCGATTTTCAGCGCCAGATTGATCGCCACCGCCAGCAGCGAGACCACCATGGGTGTGCGCAAGTCCCCGCGTGACTGGAAGCTGGCAACCACCGAGCGGATGCAGACCGCCGCCATCAGCCCCAGTCCGTAGGCCCAGAGCACCGCGCCGGAAGCCGCAGCATCGGCCACGCTGTACTTGCCGCGCACAAAAGCCGCCTCCAGAATCAGCTGGGGCAGGCCGACAAAGGCCACCGCAAACGGCGCAGTGAGCGCGATGGTCAGCGCCAGCGTGCGGTTTTGCGCCAGCGAAGCCCCCGCTGCATCGCCGCCCGCAAGCCGGCGGCTCATTTCGGGCAGCAGCACCGTGCCGGCCGCCACGCCCAGCATGCCGATCGGCAATTGATAGAGCCGGTCCGCATAATTGATGGACGATTGCGCCCCTTCCGGCAGCGTCGAGGCGATGATCGTATCGGCGAAAATCGCAATCTGCGTGCCGGCCGAGCCAATGACGGCTGGCAGCAAGCGGCGGAAAAACCCGCTGGTATCGGCGCTCCAGCGCGGCCAGGCCAGCCGCTCGAGCACGCCCGCACGCCGCGCTGCCAGCATCAGCATCGCCAGTTGCAGGAAGCCGGAGACGGTAATGCCAATGCTGGCGGCAATTCCCGCATCCGGGAACAGGAAGGCCAACGCGAGAAAGCCGATCATGGTCAGGTTCAGCAACACCGGCGCAAACGCGGCAACAGCGAAATGCCGGTTGGCGTTGAGCGTGCCCGAATGCAGCGTCACCAGCACCATGCACAGCAGGTAGGGAAAGGTGATGCGCGTCATGTTGACGGCCAGCCCGAATTTTTCGGGGTCGGCGGCATAGCCGGGGGCCAGCAGGCCAAGCAGTTGCGGCGTGAACAGCCAGGCCAGCGCCAGCATCACCAGTTGCGAGACCAGCAGCAGGGTGAAAATCTGCGAGGCAAACAGCCCCGCCGCCCTGTCGCCCTGCTGCGTTTTCAGCTGCGTATAGGCGGGCACATAGGCCGCGTTAAAGGCACCCTCGGCAAAAATGGCCCGAAAATGGTTGGGAATGCGGAAGGCGACGAAAAACGCATCAGCCAGTTTGCCGGCACCCAGCACATCGGCCAGCACAATGGAATTGATGAAGCCGGTGAGCCGCGACAGCAGGGTGAAGCCGCCAACCGAGGCAAGATGTTTCAGCATGGCGCTCAGGCGGTAGGGCGGTGGCGCGCGGGCACCGGATCTTGCGCTGATGTATCATCCCCCATGCCGATGCGCTCGGCAACCAGATAGAGCGGGCGGCGCTTGACCTCGGCAAAGATGCGTCCGATATATTCGCCCAATATGCCAAGCGACATCAGCTGGATTCCGGCAAAGAACATCACCGATACAATCAGCGAGGCAAAGCCCGGCGTGTCCACCCCGTAAAACATCGTGCTGACCAGGAAGTAGAGCGCCGTCGCAAAGGCTGCTCCGGACACAACCGAGCCAATATAGGTCCACACTTTCAAGGGCAGGGTGGAAAACGACATCAGCCCGTCCAGCGCAAACCGCGTCAGCTTGCGATAGCTGAATTTTGATGAGCCATGCGCCCGGTCCGCCACCTCGAACGGCACGCCGATGGATTTAAAGCCGATCCAGGCATACAGCCCCTTGGAAAACCGCGCGCGCTCCGGCATCGCCCGCAAAGCCTCGATCGCCGGGCGGGCGAGCAGGCGGAAATCCCCTGCGCCGGGCGGCAGGCCGGTCTCGCCAAACGACTGGAATATTTTGTAAAACCGCCGCGCGAAAAACCGCCGCAGCGGGCTGTCGGCGGCGCGGTCGGTGCGCTGGCCATAGACATTCTGGTAGCCCTCGCGCCATTTTTCGACGAATTGTTCGATGACCTCCGGCGGATGCTGCAAATCGGCATCCATAATCACCGCCGCCGCGCCATCGGCATGGTCCAGACCGGCGGCAATGGCAATCTCCTTGCCGAAATTGCGGCTGAAGGCGACAGTGCGGAAGCGCTGGTCTTCAGCATTGAGGGCGCGGGCGCGGGCGAGGGACTGGTCGCGCGAGCCGTCGTCAATGAAAATCACCTCAAAGGAGGCGACGCAGCGCTCCAGCACCAGAATCAGCTGCCGCGCCAGCTCCGCCAGATTGTCCGCCTCGTTATAGAGCGGGATGATGACGGAGAGTTCGGGAGCGGGGTGCAAAGCGGGGGAAAGGTCCATGTAGCGAAAGCTCAATCAGGCAAAAGGCATGCGCTATGAGGTAAGGGGTTGGACGCGGGTTGGCAAGTTTGGCGGGTTGCAATGGACAGTGACGGTCCGCCCCCGCAAACAATTTGCAGACCGCCGCACTTCCCAAACGCAGGTGCGGGCGATAGCATAATTGTATTGCAGGGAGTGGAGCTTTTCATGCGCGAGGTGGGATTTGCTGTTGCGCTATTGCTCGGGCTGGCCGCGTTCTGCGTGCCCGCTGTGGCGGAACGGCGCGCGCTGGTGATCGGCAATGATCGCTACGACAATGTCGTTTCGCTGAAAAAGGCGGCGGGTGATGCCCATTCTTATGCTTTGATGCTGGCGGAGAAAAAATATATCGTCACGGAAAAGGCCGACCTCAACCGCTCCGGCATGGATGGTGCCATCGCCGCCTTCATTGAATCGATCCAGCCCGGCGATACGGCGGTGTTCATCTATTCCGGCCATGGCTGGAGCGATGGTTCACAGAACTATTTGCTGGCGACCGATGTGCCCCGAAGCGGCAGTGCCGAATTTCTGGCCCGGGTGTCTATCCCGCTGAAAAACGGCAACAATGGCATTCTCGACGATATGGAGCGCAAAGGCGCGTCCCTCAAAGTCGCGATCATCGATGCCTGCCGGGACAATCCCTTTGCGCCGCCCGCTGGCGGAAAAAATTACGGCCTGTCGCGCGGCTTGGCCCCGATGCAGGCCCCGAGCGGGACGTTTGTTGTCTTCTCCGCCGGGGCGCGCCAGACCGCGCTCGACCGGCTGGCGGAGGATGATCCCGATCCCAACAGTGTTTTCACCCGCGTGTTCCTGCCGATGCTGCGCGCCGACATGACCTTGCAGGACGCGATCAAGGCAACGCAGGGCCAGGTGCAGCAAATGGCGCTGAAAGTGCCGAATGACCAGCGCCCCGCCTATTATGACGAGGTGATCGGCAATGCCTGCCTGCTGGACAAATGCCGCGCGGCGGGTTTGGCGGCAGATGAAATCGCCTGGTCGTTCATCGAGACGACGAATGATGTGAAGCAGCTTGAGGCCTTTATCGCCCGCTTTCCGGACAGCGTGCTGGTGGTCAGGGCGCGGGCGCGGCTGGCGGAACTGGCGGCGGTGCAGGTGGCAGCCTTGCCGCCGGTGGCCAAGCCCGAGACTTCGCCGCCGCCCGTTTTATCCCCCGCGCCGGTTTTGCCGCCGCTAGCCTTGTTCCCGGTGCCGACGCGCGGCTACAAACTGCCAGATGGGGCAAGTCTGGTGCCGCAGGGGCAAGATGATACTTACTGGTCCGTTGCCTTTTCGCCGGACGGTCGCAGCATCGTCTCCGGCAGTAAGGACAAAACGCTGATACTCTGGGATGCCGCCAGCGGCACGTTGCTGCGGACTTTCACGGGGCATGGCGGCGGGGTCAATTCTGTTGCCTTTTCGCGCGACGGTCGCAGCATCGTCTCTGGCAGCTTTGACACAACGCTGAAACTATGGGATGCTGCAAGCGGAAAATTGCTGCGGACCTTTGCGGGACATGACGGCCCAGTTCTTTCGGTTGCCATTTCGCTGGACGGTCGCAGCATCGTCTCCGGCAGTGTCGATCAAACGTTAAAACTATGGGATGTTGCCAGCGGCAAATTGCTGCGGACCTTTGCGGGGCATGACAAGATTGTCACTTCGGTTGCCTTTTCGCCGGACGGTCGCAGCATCGTCTCCGGCAGTCAGCGCGAAACGCTGATACTCTGGGATGCCGCGAGCGGCAAATTGCTTCGGGTCTTTGCGGGACATGACGGCGGTGTCAATTCGGTTGCTTTTTCGCCGGACGGTCGCAGCATCATCTCCTGCAGCGATGACAAAACGCTGAAACTGTGGGATGCCGCCAGCGGCATGCTGCTGCGGACCTTTGCGGGACATGGCTACTATGTCTATTCGGTCGCTTTTTCGCCGGACGGTCGTAGCATAGTCTCCGGCAGTTGGGACAGAACGCTAAAGCTGTGGGATGTTGCCAGCGGCACATTGCTGCGGACCTTTGCGGGACATGGTGGCCATGTTTTTTTGATTGCCTTTTCGCCGGACGGTCGCAACATTGTTTCCTCCAGTGAAGACCACACGCTGAAAACATGGGACGCCGCCAGCGGCAAGCTCCTCGCTACCTATTTCACATCCGGCGACAAAGGCGTCGCCTTCACCCCCGACGGCCTGTTCGTCACCGATGCTGATCCTCGCCAAGCATTCAAAATCATGCGCGGCAATGAATCCCTCCCCCTCGACGATTTCATCGCCCTCAACCGGCGCGAGACTTTGGCTGG
>JAYVYA010000018.1:0-5242 GCA_043784745.1 Hyphomicrobiales bacterium | reverse complement strand
CCGCTGCAAATCAGTCCGATCCATGCCCCCATGGATTCAGAGTTTCGCGGGATTGGCAAGGGGCGGAAAAATCAGCGGAAATAAGGGTGGGTAATTACTTCAAAAGCAACCCCTTCACCCAAACTGGTTATTCTTCGGAAACCCCTTCGGCGGCAGCCGCCCCGCTTCCCCCCGGTTGCCCAGCCATTCCTTCAGCTCCGCCGCCCCAACCGTCCACGTCCGCCCGGATGTATCGCGCCAGGTCAGCCCGTCGGCCAGCGTGAACACTTTGGCATCCGCCACGCCGCCGTCCTTGTATTTTTGCAGCCGCACGCCCTTGCCACGGCCCATCTCCGCCACTTGCGACAAGGGAAACACCAGCAGCTTGCGGTTTTCGCCGATCACGGCCACATGGTCCCCCAATGCAGGCACCAGCAGGCCGGCCTTGCCGCCGGCCTCCACCACCAGCAGCGCCTTGCCCTTGCGGGTGCCGCCCACCATGTCGTCCTGCCCCACCACAAAGCCGCGCCCGTCGGTGCCTGCCACCAGCATTTTCGTGCCGGGCCTGTAGGGCAGCACGGCGAAGACATCTTCGCCCTCGTCAATATCGGCCATCAGCCGGATCGGCTCGCCATGGCCGCGCCCGCCGGGGATTTTGGCGGCCTCCAGTGTGAAAACCTTGCCATTGGTCGCCAGAACCAGCAGTTTGGCTGTCGTTTCGGTGAAAAACGACACCCGCAGCGCATCATCGCCTTTAAAGCCCAGCGTCGAGACATCCGCGACATGGCCTTTCAGCGCGCGGATCCAGCCCTTTTCCGTCACCACCACCGTAACCGGCTCGCGCTCGATCAGCGATTCGGCGAGGTCCGAGGCCGCCGCCTGCGGCTGGTCCTCAAAGCTGGTGCGGCGCTTGCCGATCTTGGTGTCCGGCCCGTATTTCTTCTTCACGTCGCGGATGTCGGCCGCTATGACTTTCCATTGCCTGTCCTCATCGGCCACCAGTGCTTCCACCAGCGCCTTTTCCTTGTTTAATGCGTCAAATTCCTTGCGCAGCTGCATTTCTTCCAGCCGCCGCAGGGCGCGCAGGCGGGTGTCGAGGATGTAGTTGACCTGCACGTCGCTTAAGGCAAACCGCACCACCAGCGCCTGCTTGGCATCTTCCTCCTCGCGAATGATGCGGATGACTTCGTCGAGATTGAGGAAGACGATGAGCATGCCGCCCAACACTTCCAGCCGGTGGGCAATTTCGCCCAGCCGGAACTTTGAGCGCCGCACCAGCACGTTGCGACGGTGGTCGAGCCATTGCAGCAGGGCTTCGCCCAGCGAGACGACTCGCGGCACCACGCCGTCGACCAGCACATTCATGTTCATCGGAAACCGCGTTTCCAGCTCGCTGGTTCGGAACAAGGATTCCATCATCACCACAGGGTCGATATTGCGCGCCCGCGGTTCAATCACGAGGCGCACGTCCTCGGCCGATTCATCACGCAAATCATTGACCAGCGGCAGTTTTCGTTCGTTGACCAGCTCGCCGAGCTTTTCCATCAGCCGGTTTTTCTGCACCATGTAGGGAATTTCGGTGACGACGACGACCCACGCCCCCCGCGCTGAATCCTCCCTATGCCAGCGCGCCCGCAGCCGGAACGAGCCGCGCCCGGTGCGGTAAGTCTCGGCAATCGAGGCGCGGGTCTCGACGATAATGGCCCCCGTGGGGAAGTCCGGGCCGGGGACAAAGGTCAGCAGCTGGTCGGGCGTCGCGTCGCGGTGGCCGATCAGATAGAGCGCGGCATCGCAGAGTTCGGCGGCATTGTGCGGGGGAATCGAGGTGGCCATGCCCACCGCAATGCCCTGCGCGCCATTGGCCAGCAGGTTGGGGAAGGCGGCGGGCAGCACGATTGGCTCCTGCTTTTCGCCCGAATAATTGTCGCGGAAATCAATCGCATCCTCGCCAATGCCCTCCAGCAGCATTTGCGCCACGGCGGTCATTCTGGCTTCGGTGTAGCGGTAGGCGGCAGCGCTGTCGCCGTCGATATTGCCAAAATTGCCCTGGCCCTCGACCAGCGGATAGCGCGAGGAAAAATCCTGCGCCAGCCGCACCAGCGCATCATAAATCGCCTGGTCGCCGTGCGGGTGGAAATCCCCCATGACATCGCCGACAATTTTGGCGCATTTGCGGAATACCGAGGCCGGGTCCAGCTTCAAAAGATGCATCCCGTAGAGAATGCGCCGGTGCACCGGCTTCAGCCCGTCGCGGGCATCGGGCAGGGCACGGTGCATGATGGTGGAGAGCGCATAAGCCAGATAGCGCTCCTCCAGCGCCTCGCGCAGGTTAACCTGGTCGGGGGCTGGAATATCGGACGGGGGCAGGGGGGGAGATGCAGTGGCCATGCCGGGTGGTTAGCGGATGGGCTGAGTCGGGGCAATCCCCTCACGGCAGCGTCAAACTCGTCGCTACCCCCAATTGCAGGGCGCTTGGCCCGGACAGCCGGTAGAACACCTCAAAATCAGGCTGGCTAGCCGCCCGGCAACCCGTCTTCATCCTGCAGGGAAGCGGCAAAAGCCTCTTTCCAGCCGGCGTGCCAGCGTGACAGCGGCGGGCGGTTGTGGATAATGTCGCCAGCGGCCCAGGCGATGCGCTTTTCATCCAGGGCCCGATCGACATCATTGTCCGGGCAGAGAATGTAGAAATCTCCCGCTCCCATCCGGGCCAGCATGAAATCAATCACCTGTTCCGGCAGCCACGCGGCGTCAGGTTTTACTTGCGTGCGCTTGCGGGTAAAGCCGGTGAAGACAAAGCCGGGGATCAGCAGGTGGGCGCTGATCCGGCACCCCTGAAAATTGCGTAATTCATGCGCCAGCGCCTCGGTGACGACTTTGACACCGGCTTTCGAGACATTATAGGCCGTGTCGCCCGGCGGACAGGTAATGCCCTGCTTGGAGCCTGTGCTAATCACGGCGCAATCCGTGCCCTGCGCCCGCATGGCCGGGACAAACGCCTGGATGCCATTGATAACGCCCCACAGATTGACGCCCAAAATCTGCTCCCAGCGCGCCCGCTCGCCAAACAGTCCCGAGCCACCGCCCTCCGTGCCGGCATTGTTCATCAGCACTGCGACTTCGCCAAATCTGGCATGGACCGACGCGCGCAACGCCTCGACCTGCTCGATCCGGCTGACATCGGTGAGGACTGCAAGAACCTTGCCGGCAGATACTGCCAGCTTGCCCACCCGCGCCGCCGCCGCTTCCAGCGCCGCCGCGTCAATATCGGCCATACAGACATTCATCCCCATGGCAGCAAAGCGCTCCGCCGCCGCCAGCCCAATGCCGCTGGCGGCTCCGGTGATGACGGCGGTGCGGTTGGGGGCGAGGGCTGGGTGGTGGGGCATGGCAAACCTGTGATGTTGTGGGTTTTCGGGAGATAGCTGCCGCAAGCGCGCCGTCAAGTCAGATTTTGCAAAAAGTCACCGCCCCATCAGCCCGCCCACATGCGCCGCCGCCGATCCCGCCAGCCCCGCCAGATCATATCCGCCTTCCATCAGCGAAACGACCCGCCCGCCCGCGCTTTTGCCTGCCAGTTCCAGCAGCTTGCCGGTCACCCAGGCATAATCGGCTTCCTTCAGCCTGAGGTTGGCCAGCGGGTCGCGCCAGTGGGCGTCAAAGCCGGCAGAGATCAGGATCAGGTCCGGCGCAAAATCGCGCAGGCGGGGCAGGATGGCGCTAGTGACAGCTTCCTGAAATACCGCGCCATCATCGCCCGCCCGCAGCGGCGCGTTGACGATCTGGCCATGCTCGCCGGTCTCGCTGCGGGCGCCGGAGCCGGGATAGAGCGGCATTTCATGGGTGGAGCAGAACAGGACGCTTTTGTCGCCCCAGAAAATCTCCTGCGTGCCATTGCCGTGGTGCACGTCAAAATCGATGATGGCCACGCGCTCAACCCCGTGCACCGCCTGGGCGTGGCGGGCGGCGATGGCGACATTGTTGAAAAAGCAGAAGCCCATGGGCGTCGCCGTCTCGGCATGGTGGCCAGGCGGGCGCGTGGCGACAAAGGCGTTGTCCACCTCGCGCCCCATTACCGCATCCACCGCTGCGCAGGCCCCGCCGACCGCGTGTAATGCGGCTTCAAGACTCCCTGTATTCATCCGCGTATCGGCATCCAGCTTGGTATAGCCGGTTTTGGGCGAGGCCCGCTCGATGGCATCATAATGGCGCTGCGGGTGCACCCGAATGATGGCCGCGACCGACCCGCGCGCTGCCTCGCGCCGCACCAGCGCATCGAAGGCGGAGCCCGCCAGCGCTGTGGCGACGGCGCGGATCCGGTCCGGGCGCTCGGGATGGCCTTCGCCCATCTCATGCAGCACGCTGGAGGGATGTGTCAGCAGCAGGGTGGTCAATTTCAGGCTCCGGTGCAGGAGGGGACAGGTCATTGCCAATATGGCGGGAAACAAGCGCTTGAGGGTAAAATTGCGGCGCAGGACACAAAAATGTTTCCTTTGCGCCACACCCGCCAAATTCTTGACATAAATCCCTACAAAAAAACTAAGGGTATGGTAAGGAATTTCCTAATATTAATCTTGGCACCCGCACTTGAAAGTTGTTCCATGAATTTTCGCTCGTTGATTGCCGCCGCCATGGCGGCTTGCCTGCTCACCGGTTGCCAGTATGTGTCCACGCCCGATCCAGTCCTGTCGGCCAAGGACGCCGAAATGCTGGCGAAATTGCCGTATACCGAACTCGACAAGGCGTTCGAGCGCTACCAGATTGATGATCCAACGGGCGCTGCCCCCGGCACCATCATCATCGATACCAAGGAAAACTACCTGTATTTTGTCCAGCCCAACAAAAAGGCGATTCGTTACGGCGTCGCCACTGGGGCGGAAGCCTATGGCTGGACCGGGGAAGCCACCATCCAGCGCAAGGCCGAGTGGCCGACCTGGACACCGCCAGCCGAAATGCTGGTGCGCTGGCCGCACCTCAAGCCATTTGCCGGCGGCCTTTCCGGTGGCTGGGACAATCCTCTGGGGGCCCGCGCGCTCTACCTCTACGATCATGGCAAGGACACGCTCTACCGCATCCACGGCACCAATGAGGAGCACAAGATTGGCCATTCCGTCTCATCGGGCTGCATCCGCATGCGCGACATCGACGTGATTGACCTCTACAACCGCGTCACGATCGGTACCAAGGTTGTCGTGCGCTAGACCGGACCGCGAACCTTCAGGTTCGCCGGTATATTTCCATCCTCAAAGCGTCGGACGGGCGAACC
>JAYVYA010000017.1:0-7581 GCA_043784745.1 Hyphomicrobiales bacterium | reverse complement strand
TGGCCACGAACAGGCCGTGGGTATGGTAGATTGGCAGGGCATGCAGCAGCACGTCCGACGCCGTGAAACGCCATGCCTGCGCCAGCGTGAGCGCGTTGGAGGCGAGGTTGTCATGGCTCAGCATCGCCCCCTTGGAGCGCCCGGTGGTGCCGGAAGTGTAGAGGATGGCCGCCAGATCATCGGGACCGCGCGGGATATTGGCGAAGCTGGTGGATTGTTCTCCGGCCTTGCCGGCCAGGCTGCCCTGACTGCGGGCATCCAGCGTCTCGACGGCCTGCGCCCCAGCTTTGACGGCAATTTCGCGCAAGGCCTCGCTCCTGGCGGGGTCACACACCACCAGTGCCGGGGTGGCATCGCCCAGAAAATATTCCAGCTCTGTCACGGTATAGGCGGTGTTGAGCGGCAAGAATACGGCGCCTGCCCGCACGCAACCAAGGTAGAGCAGCAAAGCTTCGGGCGATTTCTCCACCTGCGCCGCCACCCTGTCTCCTGGTTTTACGCCCAGCGATACCAGCGCATTGGCGTAGCGGGCGGAGGCTTTTTTCACTTCGCCATATGTCAGGCGTTGACCGGCGGGGGTGGTCAGGAAAATATCGTCCCCGGAGGCGGCTCTGCCGAGCAGGAGAGAGGCGAGGTGATTATTCATGGCGCAGCCCGGGCGCGCACTTCCGGTGCGCTTGGGCGCGGCGGCGGATTTCACCCGGCTGGCCCGAATGGAGCGCCGGAAAGGGCGCACTGGACGTGCGCGGTCCGGGCTGTGCCGCTTGTCTGACTGCCATCCCCATCACCCCTTCACCAGCGTTGGCAACAACATGGCCAGACCCGGCACGAAACACAGGACCAGAATGGTGAACGCCATCAGCCCGACAAATGGCAGCACGCCCCAGATGATGTCTTTTAGCGGAATGTCGGGCGCAATATTTTTGATGACGAAAATATTCAGCCCCACGGGGGGATGAATCAAACCCATTTCCATCACAATCGTCATCACCACGCCAAACCAGATCAGGTCAAAACCCGCAGCCTTCAGCGGCGGCAAGATGATGGGGGCGGTCATCAGAATGATCGACACGGGTGGCAGGAAAAAACCCAGCACCACCACCATCAGCAAAATCGTCAGCAGCAGCAGCCATTTGGACAGGTGCAGCGCCACAATCGCTTCTGCCGCCGATTGCGAAATGTGCAGATAGCTCATCACATAGGAATACAAAAGTGACATCCCAATGATCAGCATCAGCATGGTTGATTCGCGCAAGGTGGCGGCGAGGATGGGATAGACATCGCGGGCGCGCCAGACGCCATAAATCACCGCAATCAGCGCCAGCGCCATCATCGCGCCAAGCCCGGCGGTTTCCGAGGGCGTGGCATACCCCCCGTAAAGCGCAAACATCACGCCCGTCAGCAGCGCGACAAACGGCACCACGCGCGGCAAAAGCGCCCGCTTCTCCGCCCTTGTGTAGGACTGGTCGGTCAGCATGACCGATTGCGCGCCACCCGCCGCATAGGCCACCTGCGCCGCGCCATGCTCGCGCCGGTATTGCACCATGGCCCAGCCGGAAAACAGCGCCACCATGAACAAGCCGGGGCCAATGCCCGCCAGAAACAGCCGCCCTAGCGATTGCTCCGACGCCACCGCATAGAGAATCATGGTGATGGATGGCGGCAACAGGATGCCGAGCGTGCCGCCCGCCGCAATAATCCCCGCCGCAAAGCCGCCGGAATAGCCGCGCTTGCGCATTTCGGGAATGCCCGCCGAACCAATCGCCGAGCAGGTGGCAGGGGAGGAGCCGGCCATGGCGGCAAACAGGGCGCAGGCAAAGACGTTGGCAATGCCAAGCCCGCCGGGAATGCGATACATCCACGCATGCAGCGCCGAATACAAATCCGCACCGGCCCGTGACTTGCCGATGGCCGCGCCCTTGAGAATGAACAGCGGGATCGACAAAAGCGTGATTGAGGCCATTTCCTCATAGACATTCTGCGTCACCGTATCGAGCGAGGCGTGCGGCATGAAGAAATACATGAAGGTGACAGCCACCGCGCCCAGTGCAAAAGCAATCGGCATGCCTGACAGCATGGCAACAAGGGTGGCGCCGCCGTAGAGCAATCCTATCGCCAGCGCGCTCACCGGCCCGGCCCCGCCACCAAATTTGCGGCCAGTTGCAGCCCAATCTGCACCGTGAGCAAGGTCATGCCCAGCGCCATCAGCCCATAGGGAATGGCCAGCGGCGGCTCCCAGGTGGAGGCCGTGCGGGTGCCGTCGATCCAGGCTTCATGCGTCAGGGTCCACGACTTCCACGCGAAAAAGCCGCAGAACAGGACGGAGCCAAGGTCAATCAACGACCGGCGCGCATGATCGACCGAAGGCGGCAACATGCCCGCCAAAGCCTCGATGCCGACATGGCCACGCAAGCTCTGGACATGCGCTGCTGACAGAAACGTTGCGCCCACCAGCAGAAACACCGTCATCTCGTCCTGCCAGTCGGTGGTGGCCTTGAAGAAATAGCGCACGATGACACTCTCGATCAGCACACAACTGGCCAGCACCAGCGCAATGGCGCTCGCCACCATGATCACCCGGTTGAGCGCCGCCATCGCCCGCTCCAGCGCGGCCAGCACCGGGTTGGCGGAGGGCGCGGCTTTTAGCAGCGCAGGCGCGCCGCTCATGCCACTTTCTCCGCCACATCCAAAGCCAGCTTCATGAATTTGGCGGCGGATTCGGATTTTTCGGCATAGTCCTTCCAGGCGCTGTCACGCGCAAGGGCCTTCCACTGTGCCAGGGTGGCATCATCCAGCGGGTGCACTTGCGAGCCCTTGGCTTTATAAACATCGGCGACGATCCTGTCGTCCGCCGCCGCCGCCGCATAGCCAAATGTTTCCATTTCCGCTCCAGCCGCCATGATCGCGTCCTGCTGCGCTTTGGGCAGCGCATCAAACACCAGTTTCGACATCAGCAGGGGCTCAAACATGAACCAGTAGGATTTGGCTCCCACGGTAATGTGCTTCGACAATTCATCCAGACGGAACGAGATCAGGCTGGTGGAGGAGGTCACCACCGCATCGACTGTGCCGGTCTGCATGGCGGCATAGGCTTCGTTGGAGGGCATGGAGACCACCGCCGCCCCGGCGGCCTTGAACATCAAATCCATCTCGCGCGAGCCGCCGCGCACCTTTTGCCCTCTGGCATCCTCCGGCCCGACCAGTTTGGCCGCGCGCGAAACGCAACCGCCTGCCTGCCAGACCCAGGAGACAATGAGGACACCTTTCTCGGCGAGCAGCGCCTGCAATTCCTGCCCGACAGCCGATGTCTTCCAGGCCTGCGCTTGCGTGTAGGAGGTGACCATGCAGGGCATCAGCGTGATATTGAGCTGCTGCACCTCGCCGCCGGCATAAGCGAGCGGGTAGAATGTCATGTCGAGCGCGCCCTTGCGCAGCGAGGAGAATTGCGCGCCGGTCTTCATCAGCGAGGAATTGGCGTAGACTTCGCCCGCCAGCACACCGCCGGTGGATTTGGCGATGGCCGCGGCAAACTTGCGGCACAGGCGGTCGCGAAAATCGCCTTCATCAATCGTGCCACCGGGAAACTGGTGCGAGATTTTCAGGGTTTGGGCGGCAAGCGCGGCACCGGAAAAGCGCAGCAGGGCGGGCGCGGCCAAGGCTCCCGAGACAAAGGCGCGACGATGCAGCTTCATGAACGTTCTCCCGTTAAATTGTCGTTTTCACTGTTCCAATCCCATGCCCGATTGAACCAGGATATTCAATAGTGGCGGTCTTTGCCAGACCGGGGCATTATCTGGCAGGCACCTGAAATGTCCATTGCAAAAGGCACAAAATGACCCCCAAATCCCGCACCGGCGGCCAAATCCTTGTCGATCAGCTGGTGGCGCAAGGCGTCAAGCACATTTTCTGCGTGCCGGGGGAAAGTTATCTGGCGGTGCTTGACGCGCTGCATGATGCGCCGGTGGACCTTACCATCTGCCGCCAGGAGGGTGGCGCGGCGATGATGGCGGACGCCTCCGCCCGCCTGACCGGGCGGCCCGGCATTGTTTTTGTCACGCGCGGGCCGGGGGCCACCAATGCCGCGCCCGGCATCCATATTGCCGAGCATGACAGCGTGCCCGTCATCCTGTTCATCGGCCAGATTGAACGCGGGATGCGCGGGCGCGGCGCGTTTCAGGAGATGGACTATGCCGCATTTTTCGGTTCCACCGCCAAATGGGTGACGGAGATTGACGATGCCGCCCGCATTCCCGAAATCATTTCCCGCGCTTTCCACACCGCCCTGCAAGGCCGCCCCGGCCCGGTAGTCATTTCCCTGCCCGAAGACATGCTGGTGGAACTGGCCGCAGTGGCCGATGCACCCCGCGTTGAACCCGTGCCGACATGGCCGGGCCTGACGCAAATGGCCGAGTTGCAAAAGCTGCTATGGGCCGCCAGGGCCCCCATCGCCATTCTCGGCGGCTCGGGCTGGAATGGCCAGGCTGTGGCCGCGTTCCAGCGCTTTGCCGAGCGGTTTGACCTGCCCGTGGCCACCTCCTTCCGCCGCGCGATGCTGTTTAATGGCGACCACCCCAATTATGCCGGGGAAATCGGCATTGGCCCCAACCCGAAGCTGAAGTCCCGGATTGCCGAGGCCGATGTCGTGCTGCTGGCCGGCGGGCGCATGGCCGAAATGCCGTCGCAGGCCTACACCCTGTTTGGCGTGCCTTTGCCCCGGCAAAAGCTGGTGCATGTCCATGCCGGGGGGGAGGAACTGGGCCGGGTCTATCATCCCCACCTGGGCATTCATGCCAGTCCGCCGGCGTTTTGCGCGGCGCTGGAGAGTGTGCAACCACCGCAGAACCTGCCCTGGGCAGGATCGGCGCAGGCCGCCCGCGCCGATTTTCTGCGCTGGACCGATCAGCTGGCGGTGCGCGCGGGTGCCGGGTTCACCATGGGCGAGCCGGTGATGTGGCTGCGCCAGCGCCTGCCGCCCAACGCGATCGTGACCAATGGCGCGGGCAATTACGCCATCTGGCCCGGCCGTTTCCTGCGCTTCCGGCAGTTCGGCACCCAGCTCGCCCCCACTTCCGGCAGCATGGGCTATGGCGTGCCCGCCGCCGTGGCGGCCAAGCGGCTGCATCCGGAGCGCATGGTGGTGGCCTTTGCCGGGGACGGCTGCTTTTTGATGAACGGCCAGGAATTTGCCACCGCCGTGCAATATGGTTTGGCGATTATCGTGATCGTCGTGGACAACGGCATGTACGGCACCATCCGCATGCACCAGGAGCGCGAATATCCGGGCCGGGTATCAGGCACGGGCTTGAAGAACCCGGATTTTGCCGCTTTGGGCCGGGCGTTTGGCGGGTTTGGCGCGACGGTGACGGATTTTGAGGGGTTCAAGGATGCGTTTGAGCGGGCCGTGGCGGCGGGGGTGCCAGCAATATTGCATGTGAAGGTGGATGCGGGGGTGCTGGTGCCGTGAGGGGGGTTGTGAAACTAAAAGTGCTGTTTCACTATATTATCAATATGCCATTTGAGCGCTACGGGGGAAGGAGAGAGCGAACTTTTGGATGGTTCAACAAGCTTTTTAGACGCGAAAATGGAGAGCGATTGATTTTGTGCCAATTTCAAGATTTTTTGAGGTACAAAAATGAGGCCTGTCGGTGCAACTCCGAACAATCCGTGATCAAAGGCCCAATGGTGGCTACGGCACAGGGCGAGCCCATTCCGTGCATCATCTGACCCTTTCATGCCTCTTGGCACGATGTGGGCAGCCTCGATTTCTGACAGGCTATTTGGCGTCACGAAGCCTTGATTGCAAACAGCACAACGGCATTGGTAAAGACGGGTGACGCTTTGCTGAAACGCCCGTGAACGGGCAATTTTTGATACCTTCGTTTCGATAAGAATGGCCATATTGTCAAACATTTGGAACGGTTTAGATTCGTGATCCTCCTGTTCGCCCAAGGCCTCCAAGACTGCTTGCTCGGTAGCAGGTGCATCCGATTTATCAAGCGGACCCCACCGCCTGTTCCCAATTTTTGATTTTACCAGTTCAAATTTTGGATCGCTCGGTTGAATTAGTTGAAGTCTGTAAAATTTTGAATTTATCAAATGACGTTCAATCAAGAGAACATCATTTGCGTGTGCAATTTTTCGAATTGCAGTTAAGTTGGTAGTTAATCTTCTTTCAGGAGAACGTGTTTGGCCCCAAGTTTGATATTGATATCTTGATTGGACAATACCTTTTGGATCGTTACCAACATACAATGATATAGTTATCGTTTCATCTACAGTGGGATTTGAAAAATCAATTTTAGAGGCGAGATTTGGAAAATACTGATCCAGTTCTTTCGGTATAACAATGCCACCTTGATGGCCGACCGCCTGTCCGGTGTCATTGTTCGCCAGTATTTTAAAAATCGGGCTGTCAAATTCAGTTCGTTCGTTCATCTTAGGCCTCTTAATGAATTCGAAGTGGCTATGATATGCAATCCATCCTAAAACCTGTAAAGGATTTTAAGTTGCTTGGCCCGCTATCTCGAGCGTTTGAATTTCAGACTGCAACCAGTCGCTGCAGCCATTCAATACATCTGCAAGCGGCAGCCGCACTTTCCCTTTTAGCGCACATTCCCAAACCACCCCCACCCGCCATCCCTGCGCCGTCAAAGCCGCAACAGACCGCGCATCCACCTCGCGATTCCGCAAAATCTTCGTCCGCCAGTATTCTTGCCTTGACGACGGCCATTTGAACATCGGGCATTCATGGCCATGCCAAAAGCAGCCATGGGCAAACAGTACGGCATTCCACTTCGGAAACACCATGTCCGGCTTGCCGGGAAGCTTGTGATCATGCAAGCGAAACCGGAACCCCGCCCGGTGCAACCCTCTGCGCAGGATCATCTCAGGCCTGGTATTGGCCGAGCGGATGCCCGACATCATCCGGCTGCGCACCTCGGGCGGCACGACATCAGCCATGCGCCACCACCAGCCGCTGGCGGTCAGGCCGGGTGATTTCAGCGAGAGCAAGTTCGTCCACATGCTGCGAATGCCTTGCGACGGCGGTTTCAATAAAGGGCTTCATCGCTTTTGCAACGAACTCGACCACAGGTACCACAACGGCATTGCCAAACTGCCGGTAGGCTTGCGTATCGGAAACTTCTATGCGGAACAGACGCTCTTTCGTCTCAAACCCCATCAAACGCGCGCACTCGCGTGGCGTCAGGCGACGGGGGCGGTTGCCAGGCTGGGCTACAAGGATTTCCGATCCGTCCTTGTAATAACGCGCCGACAAGGTCCGCGTGACGTCGCCAGGTCCAAACAGGCTGTAACCGAAGCCGTTGCCCGCCGCCGTGTGCTTGGCTTTGTAAGCTTGCAGATATTTCCACAAATGCGCCGTCAGTGTATATTTTGGATCGACGTCCGGTTCCAGAATGGATCCCAGCTTTGGCCCGTTCCCGGCTTCCGGAATTTTCAGGGCCTTTATATCAAAGCCGGATTTCTCGCGGAACCCGGCAATAAAGACGCGCTCGCGTTTTTGCGGCACCCACGACTCGGAACTGATGACGCGATGCTGGACATGATAGCCAAGCTCGTTTT
>JAYVYA010000016.1:0-5777 GCA_043784745.1 Hyphomicrobiales bacterium | reverse complement strand
TTGGCAATAGCAGGCCTGATGTGTATCCCGCCCGCAGGTGAACAGGCCTCACCACATTTCGCGCTGCTGGCCCAGATTGCCAAACGAAACGGCATCGGGAAACTGTCCATGGGCATGAGTTCGGACTTTGCACTGGGTATTCAGTTGGGCGCAACCCATGTCCGGATCGGAAGCGCAATCTTTGGGGCGCGAAGTTGATGTTCAGCCTGTGCGCAGGCGGCACCCTTTGCACAAGCGCGGCAATAGCCGCCTCATATCCGATAGCCGGATGGCGATGCAGCCAGCGGTGCCTGCCATATCGGCGTGTGCGAGATGGAAGAAGATGGCGCTGCCCAAGCCCCTGACCCTCGGGCGCTGGTTGTGATCCAGCGTGAAAACGATGTCATAAAGATGATCCTGGCGGGACAGCGCTTCATGGCTTGGCCGGAAGGGGAGCTTGACGCGGCAATTATACATGCCAGATGCCGGATCATCGCACCAACCGTCGCTGGGCCGAATGGCTTGAAGGGGAAAATTGCCAGTCATTCGAGAAACCCGGTCAGGCCTGAAAAAGCCCTGTAGAATGTGGAAATCTCCTGCAGGTGTTGCCCCGTCACCCTCACGCTTGTGGTGGGTCAATCCCCTCCGGCCAATCGCGCAAGGAATCCTAACCCCTCCCGCGATCATTTGACCGCTGTGGGAGCACTGGCGAAGTCCTGTGACTAGAAGCTGGCGAATGAGGCGCGTTTGATTCGGAGCCGTTTTCGCTCTGCGTTTCCTGCGCATCACAACTCCGTCCGTTGCCGCATGGCGGCGGAGAGCGTGCCCTCATCCAGATAGTCCAGCTCGCCGCCCACGGGAACGCCATGGGCCAGACGTGTCGTTCTGATGCGCAGATGCGACAGCATGTCTGTAATATAATGCGCGGTGGTTTGACCGTCCACAGTGGCATTCACGGCGAGAATGACTTCAAGTATCTCCTCCCGCGCTACCCGCTCGGGCAAAGTGGCAAGATTTAGGTCTTTCGGGCCAATTCCGTCCAGCGGCGACAGCGTCCCGCCGAGCACATGATAGCGTGCCCTCAAAGCACCAGCCCGCTCCAGCGCCCAGAGGTCAGCCACTGTCTCGACAACGATCAGCATCGACGGATCGCGCCGGGCATCGCGGCATATGGTGCAAGGGTCGGACGTATCAACATTGCCGCATGCAGCACAGGAAACGATTCGTTCCCGGGCCAATTGCATCGCGTCTGCCAGAGGCGCCAGCAATTCCTCGCGCTTGCGAATCAGATGCAAGGCGGCCCGGCGAGCCGACCGTGGCCCAAGGCCGGGAAGGCGGGCAAGGAGCTGGATCAGCCGCTCAATTTCAGGTCCAGCAACACGTTCTGCCAAAATATATGCCTCCGGAGCCCTAAAACGGCAGCTTCATGCCGGGTGGCAGTTTCAGGCCAGCGGTCACATCCTTCATCTTTTCCGCCATGGCGGCCTCGCCTTTTTTCCGGGCATCCTCATGCGCCGCAAGAATCAAATCCTCGACAATCTCGGCTTCGTCCGCCTTCAGCAGTGCGGGATCAATGGTGACGCCTTTCATCTGGCCCTTGGCGGTCAGTGTTACCCGCACCATGCCGCCCCCGGACTGCCCCTCCACCAGCGTCTGTTCCATTTCGGCCTGCATGTCCTGCATTTTGGTCTGCATTGCCTGCGCTTGCTTCATAAGGCCCATAAAATCAGCCATGGATAGTCTCCTTGTTTCTAAACTTCGTCATCATCATACAGCGTGTCGGAATAGCCGATGTCGTCACTTGCTTCCAGGTCTTCCATTTTCTGGGGCGAATTGGTGGCAGCACCCAAAGCAGCCTCACCCGTCATGCGGACGGCCACAATGCTTGCACCGGGAAACATGTCGAGCGCACTTCGCACCAGTGGATTGGCTTCAACGCCGGTGAGCTTCCTTGATTGGGCAGCATCCGCCAATTCTCTGAGGCTGGGAGCGCCCTGTTTGGTGGAAACTGCCACCATCCAGCGCTGGCCGGTCCATTCCTGAAGCCTGCGCATCAAATTTTGGGCAATTTGGGGGGAAGCGCCGGGCACCAGAGAGAATTCGATCGTGCCCTGGTCGAACCGGATCAGGCGCACATCCCGCTCCAGCGCCATTCTCAACTGAATATCGCGGTTCGCAGCGGCGTGGGCGACTACATCTTCGTAGCGGGCGAAATGAACGCTTGGCGCTTCAATCGCTGCGGCAGGTTCTGCGAGACGGACGACCGCCCTGCCACCCGCAGTCGGGCCCCCGGACTCGCTGCGCGGGGCCGTCTGCCGGGCCAGTTCCGCCGGTCGGGGAGAACCAAACTTCCGCAACGCATCTTCCGGGGACGGCAGATCAGCAGCAAAGCAAAGGCGGACCAGAACCATGTCTGCGCTGGCAAGCGGGCGCGGAGAATCTTTCAGCTCCGAAAGGCCCTTGACCAATAACTGCCAGGCCCGCGTCAGAACTGGTATTGACAAGACCTGTGCGAAAGCAAATCCGCGCTGACGCTCTTCCTGGGGGATGCTGGAATCTTTGGCGGCAGAGGCGACAAGCTTGAGGCGGGTGACGAAATGAACGAATTCTGCCAGTTCGGTCAATATCTGCACAGGGTCCGCGCCATTGTCATGCTGGTCCTTCAGGGCGGCCAGAGCCGACGAAATATCGCCCTTCATCACTGCTTCAAACATGTCGATGATTCGCGCCCGATCCGCCAGCCCGAGCATGGACCGCAGCATCTCGGCCTTCAAGCCATCGGGGCCGGCACCATGGGCAATGGCCTGGTCGAGCACGGAGAGGGCATCACGCACCGAGCCTTCCGAAGCGCGAGCGATCATGGCCAGCACTTCTGGTTCAATGGCAATGCCTTCCTTGCCGCAGATGGATGCCAGGTGAGCCACCATCACGTCCGTTTCAATGCGGCGCAAATCAAACCGCTGGCAGCGCGAGCGGACAGTAACGGGTACTTTCTCGATTTCGGTGGTCGCAAACAAGAAGCGTACGTGTTCCGGCGGTTCTTCCAGCGTTTTCAGCAGGCCGTTGAATGCTTGCCGGGTGAGCATATGGACTTCGTCGATAATGTAGATTTTTTTGGGGGCCATGACTGGCAGATACCGCGCATTCTCGATGATCTCGCGGACATCGTCGATGCCGGTGTGCGATGCAGCGTCCATTTCGATGACATCGACATGGCGGCTTTCTATAATCGCCTGGCAATGAACGCCCAGCTGCGGCATGTGCACCGAGGGTCTGGCCGCCTGGCCGGGCAGCTGATAGTTGAAAGCCCGCGCCAGAATACGGGCAGTCGTGGTTTTGCCTACTCCGCGCACACCAGTCAGTATATAGGCCTGATGAATACGGTTGAGGGAGAATGCGTTTGACAAAGTGCGGACGATCGGCTCCTGACCGATAAGGTCCTCGAAGCTGGATGGCCTGTATTTGCGTGCCAAAACCCGGTAGGCCGGGGCTGCAACTTCTGGCAGGACAGACGCTTGGGCGTCGGGGATTTCGGTGTTCATCGAAGCCCGACCAGAGAGGAGAACAGCAGGAGGCTGGACAGAGACCCGCCCGGTCTCGTTAGGGCTGCTTCCTTCCGGATCTGACCCGGTTGGCGAGTGATGCGTCCACCGCCAACCTCCCGATGTGTATCTGGACTATCAAACGCGGTTTCGCAAGGCCGAAACCGCAAATCAATCTTTGGCGCGCTCGACGTAGGAGCCATCTTCGGTTTGCACGACCACGCGGGTGCCGACTCCAATGTGAGGGGGCACCATGACACGCGCACCGTTGGACAGTTTGGCTGGCTTGTAGGAGGACGAAGCGGTTTGCCCTTTCATCGCCGGTTCGGTCTCGATGATTTCCAGGGTCACACGTGGTGGCAGCTGGATGGCCACGCAGACGTCGTTAAACATGGAGAGAATGCAGGTCATGCCTTCTTGCAAATAGGCCGCCTGCGCGCCCAGAACATCCTCGGAAACCACCACCTGCTCGAAGTTCTCGCCATTCATGAAAGTGAACCCATCCGCATCTTTGTAGAGGTAGGAATGGTTGAAGTCTTCGACATGGGCGCGCTCGACCTGTTCGGTTGTCTTGTAGCGGTCGGTTGTTTTGACACCATCGGAAATCCGGCGCATGTCAATCTGCGTGGTCGGCGTGCCCTTGCCGGGGTGGAAGCTTTCAGCTGTCAGGACGACATAGAGTTGCCCATCGTCCCGTTCGAGAATATTGCCCTTGCGGATGGAGCTGGCGATGACTTTCACTTGTGCGACCTCTGGAGAATGAAGGATGAAACCGGGCGGACCATAGCGAAATAATCTGGAATCACCAGTGATTTTGATGAAACGCGTGTTTCGCCGTTTTGCCTTTTACAGTGCTTTGACGATCAGGCCATGACGCCCTATATTGCGCATCATTCAATTCGAATCTTCCGCGACGGAAACGACCAATGACGCAGGTTCGAAAGATACTGATCGCCGATGACGACAATGATTTGCGTCACGCGCTGGCTGAACAGCTCGCGCTGCACGAGGAATTCTCCGCCAGCGAAGTGGATACGGCTGCCAAGGCTCTGGCGGCTACCCGCGCCGAGCATCCCGACCTTGTCATCATGGATGTCGGCCTGCCCGATATGGACGGGCGCGAGGTTGTCAAGCTGATGCGCAAAAACGGTTTTAAAAATCCGGTGATCATGCTGACCGGCCATGCAGCTGATTCCGACGCCATTCTCGGGCTTGAGTCGGGTGCAAACGATTACGTGACCAAACCATTCCGGTTTGCGGTGCTCCTTGCCCGCATCCGCGCGCATTTACGCCAGCATGAAGCGAGTGATGATGCCCTGTTCCAGATTGGTCCGTACACTTTCCGGCCCAGTTCAAAACATCTGGTCACAGAAAAAGGTACCAAACTACGGCTGACGGAAAAGGAGACAGCCATATTGCGCTATCTCTACCGCGCCGGTGGCCAAGTCGTCATGCGGGACGTATTGTTGCGGGAAGTTTGGGGGTATAATGCAAATGTCACCACCCACACTCTGGAAACCCACATTTACCGGCTGCGGCAAAAAATTGAACGGGACCCAGCCAACGCCCGGCTGCTGGTAACAGAAGCGGGCGGGTACAAACTTGTTCCATAATTTGGCGGCAGGAGAAATTTGTCATGTCACTGGAGCAGGACGTAAAAATGCTCTCGCAGGCGCCAATATTTAGCCAGCTTGATGGCGAGGCCTTAAGGTTGCTGGCGTTCACCGCTGAAAAGCAGTCTTTCGCAAAGGGTGAGTTCCTCTACAGGAACGGGGAACCGGCTGACTGCGCCTATTTGCTCATTAGCGGAAGCCTTCGCTTTGAAGCGGGGGACATCGCCGGATCCAACAATCTGGTAGGCGGGGCCTATACGCTGGTTGGAGAAACAGCTCTGATAACAGCCACTCAGCGATCCACTGACGCGGTTGCAACTGAAGATTGCAACACCTTCAAAATTCCACGCAGCTTGTTTCTTCGAATCATGCGGGAGTTTCCCGGCGGCGCGGTAAAAGTTCGCGCCTTTTTGGCCCAACAATTAATTGGTTTCACGCAAGAGATAGATGCGGCGCGCCAAAGGGCCGACTTACGGGCTGTCCAATAAAACCATAACGGGTGCATGATCTGACGGGCGCTCCCAGCCACGGGCATCTTTGTGGACCGTGACGCCCTTCAAGTGGCCGACGGCTTTCTGGCTCAGCCAGACATGGTCCAGGCGTCTGCCCTTGTTAGCAGCCAGCCAGTCCGGCGAACGGTAAC
>JAYVYA010000015.1:0-4295 GCA_043784745.1 Hyphomicrobiales bacterium | reverse complement strand
GACCGTGGTGCTGGCTTCCGCCACCCCTTCCCTCGAAACCCGGGTTAACGCGGCGCAGGGGCGCTACAAACATTGCGTCCTCACCTCGCGCTATGCTGCCCGCCCGATGCCGGGGCTGGCGGCGATTGACCTGCGCCTCAACGGCCCGGCCCGGGGCCGCTGGCTGTCGCCGCGCCTGGTGGGCGAGGTGGCCGAAACCATCGGGCGCGGCGAGCAGGCGCTGCTGTTTCTCAACCGGCGCGGCTATGCGCCGCTGACGCTGTGCAACTCCTGCGGCCACCGCTTCCAGTGCCCCAATTGCACGGCATGGCTGGTCGAGCACCGGTTTCGCCGCGCGCTGGTGTGCCACCATTGCGGCCATGTCGAGCGCCGCCCCGATGCCTGCCCCGAATGCGAGGCGGTGGATTGCCTCACCGCCTGCGGGCCGGGAGTGGAGCGGCTGGCGGAGGAGGCGCTGGAACTGTTTCCCGACGCGCGCACTCTCGTCCTCTCCTCCGATTTTCCGGGCGGCACCGAACGCTTGCGCACCGAGCTGGAGGCGATTGCGGGCGGCGCATTTGATCTGGTGATTGGCACGCAGCTGGTCGCCAAGGGCCACAACTTTCCGCTGATGACACTGGTGGGGGTGGTCGATGCCGATGTCGGCCTCGCCAGCGGTGATTTGCGCGCCGGCGAGCGCACTTTCCAGCTGTTGCAACAGGTGACTGGCCGCGCCGGACGCGGGGCCAGGCCGGGGCGCGGGCTGTTGCAGACGTATCAGCCCGAGCACCCGGTGATGCGGGCGCTGCTGTCGGGCGACAGCGAGCGGTTTTACAAGGAGGAAACCGCCATGCGCGAGAATGCCGGCATGCCGCCGTTTGGCCGGCTGGCGGCGCTGATCGTCACCGGGGAGGACCGGGCGGCGACGGAAGCCCATGCGCGGGCCCTGGCCAGCGCCGCCCACCATTTGCCAGCGTCCGGCCGCTGGCAGATTGCGGCGGCGGGCGGTTTGCCGGGCGAGCATGAAATTCTGGTGCTCGGCCCCGCCGAAGCGCCGGTTGCGGTGGTGCGCGGGCGCCACCGTCTCCGCCTCCTGGTAAAAGCCCCCCGCAGCGCTGATTTGCAAGGCTTTTTGCGGGCGATGCTGGCAGCAGCCCCCCCGGCACGCGGGGGTGTGCGGGTGCTGGTGGATGTGGACCCGCAGAGTTTTATGTGAGGGGGTGGGACAGCGGGTTTTCAACCCGTTTTTTTCCAAGCCCTCATCGCTCCCATGTGGGCGTCAGTTTCGCCAGCCTGGCAAGTCCGGGACGGCTTCGGCCGGGCGGGCAATCCATGCCTCAAACGCATCCCAGTCGCTTGCAGCAATCGGGATGGCATTGCGGTTGAGGACATCCGCCTCCGCTGCCTCCAGCGCCTTGCGGCGGATAAAATCACTCAAATTGGTATGCGCCTGCGCAGCGGCAGCTTCCAGAAGCGCACGTTCTCCAAGATTGACCCGGACGCCGAGAATAGTTGTGGTGCTGGATGAAACGGCTGTCATGCGTATGATAACGGCATACGGACTGGCCAAAATCAAGCCCTGTTTGATTCGCCACAGTTCTGAAAGCATCCGGCTGGCCTGTCTACCCCATCACCCGCCCCAGCACGCCCCGCACCCCCGCCGCTGTCAACGCCACCGGGTTCGTCGAAGCCGTCGGGTCCACCAGCGCCGCCGCCACAATCGCTTCCACATCCCCCACCGCACACCCCGCCGCTCGCAGTGTCTCCGGTATCCCGATCTCCGCCTGCAACCCGCGCACCCAGTCCAGCACCCCGGCCAGCCCCGGCCTGGGCAAATCCAGCAGCCGCGCCAGCACTTCCATCTTCTCGCCAATCGCACCCGCATTAAACTCAAGCACATGTGCCATCAGCACGCCATTCAGCAGGCCGTGGTGGGTGCCGTAATGGGCACCGAGCGGGTGGGCGAGGGAATGGATCAGGCCCAACCCTTTTTGGAACGCAGTTGCGCCCATTGTCGCCGCCGCCAGCATGTTTCCGCGCGCTTCGAGATTGCTTCCGTCCCGCACCGCCACGAGAAGCCAGCGGTGGATCAGCCGCACGCCTTCCAGCGCAATGCCATCGGCCATGGGATGGAAACCGGGAGCACAAAAAGCCTCCAGGCAATGGGCCAGCGCATCCATGCCGGTGGCGGCGGTCAGGTGCGGCGGCAGGCCGAGGGTCAGTTCAGGATCGGAAATGACTGCCACTGGCAGGATTTTTGGATGGAAAATCAGTCGCTTGGTATGGGTGGCGGCATCGGTGATGACGCTGACGCGCCCGACTTCCGACCCCGTGCCTGCCGTAGTCGGCACGGCAATGCAGGGCGCGATGCCCGCCACACTGGCCCTGGCATAATTGTCGCCAATGTCCTCAAAATCCCACAGGGGCCGGATCTGGCCGGACATGAAGGCGATCGCCTTGCCGGCATCCAGCGCCGAGCCGCCGCCAAAGGCGATCACTCCGTCATGGCGGCCCGCCTTGTAGGCGGCCACACCGGCGGTGACATTTTCGGCAACCGGATTGGGCGCGACATCCTGAAAAAGCGCCGCATCCAGCCCGGCGGCCTTCAGCCCCGCCATTGCCGCCGCAATCATCCCCATTTTCGCCAGCCCGGCATCGGTCACCAGCAGCGGGCGGGTGATGCCAAAGCGCAGGCAGGCGGCGGAAAGTTCGCCGATGCGGCCCGGGCCGAACGAGATGGAGGTCGGGTAGTTCCAGTTCGATGTCAGGTTCATGGGGCTCTCAGATGATTTCGAAATAGCGGGTCAATTCCCAGTCGGTCACATGCTTTCTGAATTCGCGCTCTTCCCATTCGCGCGTCGCGGCGAAATGGTCAATGAAGGCGTCGCCAAACAATCCGCGCGCCTCCTTGGAGGTTTTGAGCGCCTGCGCCGCCTCCCACAGGGTGCGTGGCAAGGCACTGGCCGGGTCGGCCGGGAGGGCATAGGCATTGCCTTTGACGGGGGCTGCCGGCTCAACCTTGTGTTCAATGCCCCACAGGCCCGCCCCCAGCGCCGCCGCCAGCGCCAGATAGGGGTTGGCGTCCGCGCCCGCAATCCGGCATTCCACCCGCGTGGCGGAGGGGCTGCCGGGAATGGCGCGCAGGGCGGTGGTGCGGTTGTCGATGCTCCATGTCGCATTGGTCGGTGCCCAGTAACCCGGCACGAGCCGCGAGTAGGAATTGATGGTGGAGGCAATCATTGCGAGCACGGCGGGCAGCAGCCTTTGCTGGCCACCGATGAAATGCCGCATCGTCGTGCTGATCCCGTCCGGACTGGCAGCATCGTGAAACAGAGGCCTGCCCTGCGCATCGCGCAGGGACACATGGATATGCCCGCTCTGGCCGGGCTGTTTTTCCGACCATTTGGCCATGAAGGTCGCCATCAGCCCGCGCCTTTGCGCGATCACTTTGGCAAAGGTCTTGAACAACACTGCCTTGTCCGCAGCGTTCAGCGCAGTATCGACGCCAATCGCCGCTTCCAGCACGCCCGGCCCGGTCTCGGTGTGCAGGCCTTCGATTTCCATGTTCATCGCCAGGCAGTGCGCCAGCAGGCTCTGGTAGAATTCGGCATGGACGGAGGAACGCAGGATGGAATAGCCGAAATTGCCGGGGGTAAACGGCTTCAGGTCGCGGTAGCCCTTGGCCCGCACGCTGTCCGGCGTCTCGTCAAACACAAAAAATTCGTATTCGAACGCGGCGGAGGCAAACAGCCCCATGCCCGCCGCCTTGGCCAGCACGCGCCGCAAAACCCCGCGCGGACAAATCGCTTCGGCCCGTTCCGCCAGTTCGCACAGGAAAAACGGAATGTCGTCCTCAAACGGCAGCAGACGCCCGGTTTCAGGCAGCACCCGCACCGGCGCATCGGGATAGGCGGTGTGCCAGCCGGTATAGGTGACATTGTCGTAGAGCTGGTCGTTTGAATCCCAGCCGACAATCACGTCGCAAAAGCCGAGGCCCTTTTCGAGACAGGACAGGAACTTCTCCCGTGAGACATATTTGCCGCGCAGGATGCCGTCGATGTCGGTCACGCCCAGCTTGACATAGGGCACGCTGCTGGAGGCGAGGTAGAGCCTGACCGCCGCCGCATCCTGAAAAGTCACTGTCGCCACGCGAAAACTCCCCTGCCCGGTTCCATCCCGCAGGCTAGTGCCTTTCGCATGGGTTTGAAAGCCAAGTTGGCACAACTCCCGGACCGCGCACTTCCAGTGCGCTCTTGCGTGCAGGCAGACAGTGCCAATCTGGCCACCATCGCAGCTGCGGAAAACAGCGCACTGGA
>JAYVYA010000014.1:0-6949 GCA_043784745.1 Hyphomicrobiales bacterium | reverse complement strand
TCGTGCAAGCGGTGATCTGGGACATCAATCCGTTTGATCAATGGGGCGTCGAGCTTGGCAAGGAACTGGCGTCCAGGCTGGCACCGATTGTTGCAGACGCCGGAGCGGCGACCACCGGGCTGGACGGCTCGACGGCGGGGCTGGTGGGAATCATGCGCGGGTTGCAGCGGGGATAAAAGCGGTCAATGGGCGAGCCGCGTTACACGCCCGCCCCTTCGCGCAGCAATTCCAGTGCCAGCCATTCTTCCTCGGCTTTGGCCAGATCAGTATCGGCGGCGGCGAATTTCTTCGAGGCTTCGGTGAATTTCTTGGGGTCGCGCTGGAACAGGGCGGGATCATCCAGCAATTTTTGCGCAATGGCGCGGCTGGCTTCCAGCGCTGCCATCCGGGCGGGCAGGGTGTCGAGCGCGTGCTTTTCCTTAAAGGTCAGGCGGCGTTTGGCTATCGGCGCAGCGGCTTTGGGCGGCGCAATCCTGGGGTCCGGCGCGCGCGGGCGCTCGGCAGGCTTTGAGGCGCTGGTGGCCCCCACGCCATAGCCGCGCTGGGCCACCATGTCGGCATAGCCGCCGGCATATTCCATCCACTCGCCTTCGCCTTCGCTGACGATGACCGACGTTGCCACCCGGTCGAGAAAATCACGGTCATGGCTGACGACAATGACGGTGCCGGCATAATCGGCCAGCATTTCCTGCAACAGATCCAGCGTTTCAAGATCAAGGTCGTTGGTCGGCTCGTCGAGCACGAGGAAGTTGGAGGGCAAGGCCAGCGCGCGGGCCAGGGTGAGGCGTCCACGCTCGCCGCCCGACAGTTTTTCAACCGGGGTGCGGATCTGCTCGGGCGTGAACAGAAAGTCCTTCATATAGCCGATGACATGCTTGCGCTGGCCGTTGACCTCCACCCAGTCGGAGCCGCCGCCGGTCAGCGCGTCCTTCAGCGTGGTGCCGGGCAACAGGCTGCCCCGGCGCTGGTCCAGCGTTGCCATTTCCAGCGCGGCACCGAGCCGGGCCTCGCCGGAATCGGGCGCGAGTTCACCGGTCAGCAGCTTGATCAGCGTCGTCTTGCCCGCGCCATTGGGGCCGACAATGCCGACGCGGTCGCCGCGCTGGATGCGGATGGAGAAATTCTTGACAATGGCGCGCTCGCCATAGCTTTTGGAAATGTCCTCCGCCTCCACCACCATCTTGCCGGAGGTGCGCCCGGAGGAGGCTTCCAGCTTGACATTGCCGGTGACGCGCACGGCCTCGCGCTTGTCCTGCCGCAGGTCCGCGAGGCGGGCCATGCGGCCCATGTTGCGCTTGCGGCGGCCGGAGACGCCATAGCGCACCCAGTGTTCCTCCATCGCAATCTGGCGGTCGAGCTTGTGGCGGTCGCGCTCTTCTTCTTCCAGCACGGTATCGCGCCAGGCCTCGAATTCGGCAAAGCCGGAATTGAGATGGCGGGTGACGCCCCGGTCGAGCCACAGCGTCGATTTGGTCAGGTTGGAGAGAAAACGCCGGTCATGGCTGATCAGCACCAGGGCCGAGCGCAGCGATGCCAGTTCAGTCTCCAGCCATTCAATGGCGGGCAGATCGAGGTGGTTGGTCGGCTCGTCAAGCAGCAGCACATCCGGCTCCGGGGCCAGGGCACGGGCGAGCGCGGTGCGGCGGGCCTCGCCGCCCGAAAGATTGCTGGTGTCTTCGTCCCCGGTCAGGCCGAGTTCGTTGAGCAAATACAGCGCGCGGTAATGATCGTCCTGCGGCCCCATGCCGGCCTCGACATAGGCGAGCGTGGTGGGGGAGGTCGTGACATCGGGTTCCTGCGGGAGATAGCGGATGGTGGCGGTGGGCTGGAAAAACCGCTGGCCGCCATCCTGCTGGATTTCCCCCGCGGCGATTTTGAGCAGCGTCGATTTGCCCGAACCATTGCGACCGACCAGGCAAAGCCGCTCACGCGGGGCAATCGTGAGGTCAGCCCCCTCCAGCAGCGGCTGGCCGCCCAGCGTCAGAAATATGCCTTGCAGCGTCAGAAGGGGCGGTGCCATGGGTTTCCGGGGTTTTGGTTGGGGCCGGGATCAGGGCCGGGCCGGCAAATGATGCAGCGCACAACCCGTGACGCAAGCGGGGGAAAATCGCAAGGGGTTTGTCAGGGCAATCGGGTGAAGCCAAATCATCCCACCCTCACCCTGAGGAGGCCTTCTTCAGGCCGTCTCGAAGGGTGTGGCGGGGTGGTTTGGGAGCTAGCCACGCTTTCCGCATACTTCGAGACGCTACGCAAGGGCTTCGCTCCTCAGCATGAGGAAAGCTTATGCATCGCAGCAGGCCTTCACCCGATTGCCCCGGGGTTTGTGACGCGTCAGGCCAGCGAGGCTTCGAGGAGGGTGATTTCTTCGGGCGTCAGGTCAAACAGGGCGTAGACGATCTGGTCGATCTCCGCCTCCGCCACAGCGATATCGTGGTTGAGCGCGTGGATCTGGCCGCTGGTGTCGCGCAGGAATTCCTGCCATTCGGCATGGGATTTTAGCGGGAGGTCGAGGGCGAAGCTTTTTTTGACCTCGCTGAGGAAGGTTTTGAAATCCAACGTCCAGAAATTTTCCAGTTTTCCGGACGGCCTGGTTTTGGGGCCCTTGGCGAGGGCGGCGATGGAGGTGCGGGCGGCGGTCTGGATTTTCAGCCGCGCCTGCGCGGCGTCGGTGCAAGTTTGGGCGAGGGTGGCGAGGCGGGCGGATTGGGGTGGTGGGATGGTGGGGATGGGAAGCTGGGCAACATATTGAGCTTCTGCCTCTAAGTAATTACCTCGCTTCATTCGAGCGGTTGAAATTAAGACAAACCAAAATAACCGACTATTCAACAATGCTAAAAAATAGTCGTCTTTGTTGACTAAGAAATATGATTTATTATTATGATAGAAGTTAGCATCATCGCTGCAAAAAGTATTTTTGTACTGAAAATGCGACATTAATATCTTTTTCGTGTCAAATTTGTCCATATAAGCACAAGCACGTAATTCCCACCAGTATTGTCCTTGATCGGTCCGGACACGAGCTTTTTCTTCATAAAGCGCCAAATGTGCACTCATTGCTGGAAATGCTTTAGAAAATAGGCTCCAGGCTAATGTCAAGTCATCTGGGTATTTCGCGCAAGCTGCAAATCTTGAACGCGTAAAACCGTTAACGATATTCACTAGCCACAAATCCTCGCTCTCCACCCGCCAGCGCTTGACATTTTCGCCGCGCAGAAACGGCTTGAGCAGTTCCGCCGATTTCGGGTCCGCCGCCACCAGCCGGTCGCGGGTGGCCCGGTCGATAACGAACGCCTCGTTCAGCCCGGTCTTGATGCCATAGAGCGGCGGGCCATAGACCTCGCCCAATGTCTTGCGGCCAATGGTGATCTTAGCGCGCAAAGCCGCCAACGCATCGCCCTCCAGCCGCCACGCCCCCGCCGTCAGCCGGGCGCGCGGCATGGTCTGCGCCGCCAGTGCAAAATCCCGCCCCAAATCCTCTGGCGCGGCCCCTTTCACCTTGTAATAGGCCAGCAAGCCCTCCGGCTCCGCCGCCCGGCGCAAGGTCAGCACGGCGGGATAGGTCGTCACCCCCTCGAAAATCTGCAAATCACCGAAATCGACGATCGTCTCGATCGAGAGATTATCGGAGAGGAACAGCCGCAGCTTTTCGCCCGAGCCGGTGCGGAAAAACGTCGAGGACGAGATGAAGCCGAGCCGCCCGCCTGCCTTGAGCAGCTTGACGCCGCGCTCGAAAAAGTAGGCGTAGAGATCGACAACGCCATGGGCGACAACATAATGCGCGTCAAAATACGGCTTGTAGGATTTCAAGAACTCTTGCCGCACATAGGGCGGATTGCCCAGCACCAGATCAAACCCGCCGCCCGCAAACACCTGCGGAAACGCCTTGTGCCAGTTGAACGGGGCCGGGGTGAAGGCGGCATCGTCGATCAGGCTGTTGCCCACTTTGATCGTGGCTTCCAGATTTTGCAGTGCATGGTCCCGTCGCGCCGTTTTCAGCCACAGTGACAGACGGGTGATTTCAACCGATTCGGCATTGAGATCAACGCCATGGAGATTTTTGGTCACAATCTCGTCGACGAAATCAAAATCCACCGCCACGCCCAGTTCGGCCAGCCGCCGCGTGGTGCGGTGATATTCGACATACAGCGCATCATAGGCGGCAATCAGGAAAGCGCCCGAACCGCAAGCCGGGTCCACCAAAGTCAGACCGCGCAGCACCTCCAGGTAGCGCGGCCACACCGCCAGTTCCTGTGCCTCCTTCGGTTCCTCATCCCAGCCAAACTCCCTCTTGAGTGCGTCCAGCTGTTCCGCCAGCGTCTTGCCCAGCGTTTGCTCGACCAGAAAGCGGGTGATCATCTCCGGCGTATAGACAACACCCTCGCGCTTGCGCTTGCCGGATGTGGCTGGCACCTGACCGCCAGCCCCGGCCTTGAGCCGCTCAATATCGGTAATGCTTTGCTCAAAAATATGGCCAAGCACGGTCACCGGCACTTCGCGGCCAAAATCCCATTCGCCCAAATCCGCCAGTTCTCCGGCGAGCGGATCGGGGATGACAACGGCATCAATCCGCGGGTCTGGCGCAAACAGGCCGCCGTTATAGGCATCAATGTTGAGCGCGCTGGAGCCTGTGTCCACAGCCTCAAACAGGGCGCGGAAATTCAGCCACAGCGGCTCGGGGCGAAACAGGTTGCGCGCGCTTTTGGCCTTGCGCAACAATTCGCGCGGCAGCAAATCCGTGCGTTCGGCAAAAGCGACAAACAGGATGCGGTCAAGGATTTTCTGCGCTGGCTCAATCGCGGCGTAGCTGGTCAGCTTTGGCCCGTCGGCGGAATGGGTCAGAAAGGCGATGAGCTGGTCGCGCAGGCGCTTGTAGTCGATGTAGAGCTTGTTGGTGATATCCTTGAGTGCGGTATCGGTATCGCTCAACAATTTGGCGGTGCCGCCTTCCAGCAGGCTTCTGGCCGACAGCACCATCCACAGCCGGGCGTGCTCCTCCTCCTGGTCCAGCTTGGCAAGGTCGAAGACCTCGTAAGCCTCGCGGCCCCTGCCGTAGCCGTAAAGCCGGATTTCGCGGCAATTGGAAACCAGCACCCAGCGCGAACCGGGCAGGTCATTGGCATATTCCCACGCCTGCTGCACCGGCGATTTGCCCCGGCCGGGCATGATGGCGTCCAGGTCCCTGGTGGTTGGCCCCTTCAGCTCGAAGGGGGCGAGAACCTGATGGGTGCCGTCCATTGCGTTGAAGGTGCCAAGCGCCGTATCCACAAAACCGCGCGCGGCCTGCTCCTCATGGCGTAATGTATAGCGCCGGGCTGCGGAAAACCGTTCGTAGCCCAAGACCTGCACCAGAATTTCGTCAATAAAAATCGGGCGGACCGCCTCTTCCTTCTGCTCCAGGAATTTGGCGCTTTTCAACTTTTCGGCATAGCCGCGCGCTGCCGCCAACTGCGCCGGACCGGGTGCAAAGGCCGTGCGGCTGCGAGCCTCCCGCACCACCTTGTCTGCCAGCAGCGGAATGCGGGGAATAGCCCGCAAACGTTGCGGGTGCAGGCTGATTCCGGCTTTGTCGAAAAGATTCATGGGCGCGACAATATAGCAAGCCGCGCTGGCTTCAACCGGGCAGAATATTCCGCAGCTATTCAGGCAGCCGCCGCCAAAAGCTCGCCCGCCGTGTCCATCTCCATGCGCAGCCAGTCTGGGCACATATCATATCCATTAGGCCAGGTCGGGGCCCCATATTCCAGCGATACCTGCCCGAAAAACGCCGGATCGTGCAGCGCGCCGGACATCGGGCCGGAGCGTTCAAGCAAAGCGGAGCAATCGTGAATGCCGCCTGCGCCATCCTGAAACCGCACTTGCAGCCGGAAGGGGTGCAGGGCCGAAACTTCTGTGACCTTATTCAGCATCGAGGCCATGGATTTTCTCCAGTGACATATCGTGACGGGCGCGCTGCCAGTTGTCTTCGAGTGCCGCGCGGTTTATCACCACCTATTCCCGGACCAAACGCCGGGCATTGGAAGGCAGCGATCCCTTGATCGTCTCGCCCGAACTTATCGCTACCTGGGCTTCAAAGTCACCATAAAACGCGTGACAATGCGGCGGCTGGTGATCGTTCGAATACATTCTGATGGCAATGCCGTAGAAAAACGAGATCGTTGGCATTGCCGCCGCTCCTCAATTGTCCAGAAAACTCCGCAGCTTCCTCGACCGCGACGGGTGCTTCAGCTTCCTGAGCGCCTTGGCCTCGATCTGCCGGATGCGCTCGCGCGTCACCGAAAACTGCTGCCCGACCTCTTCCAGAGTATGATCCGTATTCATCCCAATCCCAAAACGCATACGCAGCACCCGCTCCTCGCGGGGGGTGAGCGAGGCCAGCACCCGCGTCGTGGTTTCGCGCAGATTGGACTGAATGGCGGCGTCGATGGGCAGCAGCGCGTTTTTGTCCTCGATGAAATCGCCCAGGTGCGAATCGTCCTCGTCGCCAATCGGCGTCTCCAGCGAAATCGGCTCTTTGGCGATTTTCAGCACTTTCCGGACTTTTTCCAGCGGCATCGCCAGCTTTTCGGCCAGTTCTTCCGGGGTCGGCTCGCGGCCGATCTCGTGCAGCATCTGGCGGCTCGTGCGCACGATTTTGTTGATCGTCTCGATCATGTGGACGGGGATACGGATCGTGCGAGCCTGATCGGCAATAGAGCGCGTTATGGCCTGGCGGATCCACCAGGTGGCGTAGGTCGAGAACTTATAGCCGCGGCGATACTCGAATTTATCGACCGCCTTCATCAGGCCGATGTTGCCTTCCTGGATCAGGTCGAGGAACTGCAGGCCGCGGTTGGTGTATTTCTTGGCGATAGAGATCACCAGGCGCAGGTTGGCCTCGACCATTTCCTTCTTGGCCTGGCGGGCTTCGCGCTCGCCCTTTTGCACGGTGTGGACGATGCGGCGATAGTCG
>JAYVYA010000013.1:0-3513 GCA_043784745.1 Hyphomicrobiales bacterium | reverse complement strand
GCGGTTATTTCGATTTGGGACGTTTCAATTACTCTGGCGTCACATCGGCTGCAATAGCAAAGCTGGCCGGTTTGCACCGCCCAGCCGTTGCTGAGGCGTCACGCCCGGTCAATCACTTTCTTGATTGCTGACTTGGCATCGCCTTCGATTTCTTGGGCTTTGCCCTTGCCTTTCTGGATAATGCCTTCGCCTTCCATCTGCTGGTTGTCGATGGCTTTGCCGACAGCCTGCTTGATGCTGCCTGCGGCCTGATTGGCGACACCCTTGATTTTGTCGGTGGTGCTGGTCATGGAACTATCCTCCTCAAGCGGCCCCCTGCGAGCCTGCCATGCAAAACCAGCGAGCGGGTAAAAAAGTTCCCGCTTCCCGAAAATCGATACAGATCCGGGGGACTGGGATATTGCTCCCTTGCCGGCAACAAAAAAGGCGGCCTGCTGGGGGCCGCCTTTTTTGCAGTTCAAGCGCATCGGCTCATGCATTGCGCCGCACGAACCTGATCGCGAAGAGCAGGATCACGGCACCGACAGTGGCACCGATAATCGCTCCAATGATGCCATTGGTGCCGATATGGTAGGAGCCAAACAGCCAGCCGCCGATCACCGATCCCAAAATCCCGACAATGATGTTGCCAACAATGCCAAAACCATAGCCTTTCATGATCAAACCGGCGAGCCAGCCGGCAATCCCGCCCACAACCAGCCAGATAATCAAAGATTCGCCACCCATTTCAGTCTCCTGCGTCTGTGGAAAGTTCCGTAACAAAAACGCCTTGGTGCGCAGAATGGTTCCGCCGGCCCCGGGCTTATTCTCCGATAACGGGAACCGGCATCCTGTCCCGGCGTTCACGGGAGGGCTGCCCAACACGCGCGCCCAAACAGGCTCATTGAAAGAGGAAGGCTGGCCCGATGCAGATCAGATATGGCTATGAGATTGAAGTAGCATGCCAAAATGCAACCCCGCTGATTGCGATGATTGATTTGCACCCAGCTTTCCACGGAAGGATCGTTTCGGTCGGCGGGGTGCTGGCGCGATCTCTCGTGACCGGTGAAAATTTGGGCGGCATGCGGCGCTACTACGATCATTTTGGCAATTTGTGCCGCCGCATCGTCGCGCCGCCGGGTGGCCTTGTGCTTTCCGCACAGGGGATCGCGCTGGATTCAGGCCGGCCCGACCCGCTTCAGGCCGATGCGCAAGCCGTTGCCCCCGATTCCCTGCCGGACGATGTTCTGGTGTTTCTGCTCGGCAGCCGCTATTGCGAAACCGATGTCCTGAGCCAGTTTGCCTGGAATAAATTTGGACATATCAGCAGCGGGTGGCAAAAAGTGCAGGCGGTCTGCGATTTTGTCCACCATCACCTGCGTTTTGATTATCAACTGGCGCGCAACACCCGCAGTGCCGCCGAGGGATTAGCCGAAAAAGTTGGCGTCTGCCGGGATTTCGCCCATCTGGCCATTACCTTATGCCGGAGCCTCAACATCCCGGCCCGGTATTGCACCGGCTATCTCGGCGATATCGGTGTGCCCGAGGTTCCCTTTCCAATGGATTTCAGCGCCTGGTTCGAGGCATTCTTGGGGGGAAAATGGTGGACATTCGATGCCCGCCACAATGTGCCGCGCATTGGACGGCTGCTGATGGCGCGAGGGCGGGATGCTACAGACGTGCCAATCATCAATTCGTTCGGCGCACATTCGCTGCGCCGGTTCGAAGTGATTACGGAGGAAGTGGAGACGGACAGCCCGGCCATGTTGGGGACAATGCCCTGCGGTGCTGGGCAGGACCAGCGGCAGAATTCCACAGCGCCGGGGCCCTGAAATTTCGGGAAAAACATTGGGCTGGCGGAAAGGCCGCCAGCCCATGTTTTCCACAGCCTGATCGGGCTGACCCGGTCAAGCCGCCTTCAGGTTCAGTTTGGTTTCGGCGAGTTTGCTCAGGAGCTGGTCGGTTTCGCGCTCTTCCAGCAAGGTCTGCTCCAGCAGTTTGGCGGCTTCGGCCATGCCCAGCTCCTGTGCCCAGGTGCGCAAGGCTCCGTAGCGGGACATCTCATAATGCTCGACAGCCTGGGCTGCGGCTATCATGCCCGCATCCAGCGCCGTGCCGCCGCTGAATTCCTCGACGACTTCATCGCCTTCTTTCAAAATACCCTTGATCGCCTCGCACACCACGCCCTTGACCGGCTTGCCAATCAGCTTGAAAACCTTTTCCAGCCGGTCGATGTGGCCTTCGGTCTGCTTCAGATGGGTTTCAAACGCCTTCTTCAGTTCCGGTGCCTTGGCGGCCTTGGCCAGCTTTGGCAAGGTCTTGGCGATTTGCGTCTCGGCATAATAGATATCCATCAGCGTATGCTCGAACAGTTTGGCGAGGTCTTTCATGACAGTCTCCTTGAAACGGATGTGAACGCCACAGCTTTGCCCAAGGTGGTCAAGGCTGCGGACACACAGGCAACGGCAAGCGCACGCGATGGGTTCCCGTTTCAGAAATATTTCATCTTTGCCCCCGCAAAGCCTTGCGGCGTCGCCGGTCCTTACGGGAGACTGGACGAGGCGGCAGAAGCAAGGATGGGGCCCACCGGGCCATTGAGGGCCCAGACCAGGCCTTTCGGTTCGTAGGAGATTGTCACATCTGCCTCCAGCGCCCGTGCCACAACCCGCTCCATCACCACCGAGCCAAAGCCGCGCTGCACCGGAAGGTGCACGGGCGGACCACCGCTTTCGCGCCAGGTTATTTGCACGCGGGCACCGGTGCCTTCCAGTGGTTTCAGCCGCCAGCTGACATTGATCTTTCCGCTCTCATTGGACAACGCGCCATATTTGGCGGCATTGGAGGCCAGTTCATGCATGGCCATGCCAATATTCTGGGCGGCTTCCGGTTTCAGCAGCAAGGGCGGGCCTTCCAGCAGGATGCGCCGGCCAATCTGGTCCGTAAAAGGGCCAATCTGGGAGGAGATGACATCTTTCATGAAAGCGCCATGCCAGTCCTCGTCCACCAGCAGGTCATGGCTGGCCGATAGACCTTGCACCCGGGCCGAAAACCGGCACTGAAAATCTTCCATGGAAGTGGCCACCGTGCCAGCCTGACGCGCCATCGCCTGGATCACTGCCAGCAGGTTTTTCGAGCGATGGGTCAACTCGCGCATGAGGAAGCGCAGGTGCAACTCGCGCTCGCGCCGTTCGGTGATATCGAAGATAATGCCGGTCATGCGCGTCGCCCGCCGGGTGACCGGGTCCAGCTCCGCCATGCCCCGGATGCGCACCCACCGCAACTTACCCTCCAAAGGCTGGATGCGGCACTCCAGTGCAAATTTTTCACCCGACTTGACGGCTTCGGCTAGTTTGACCCTAATTCGCTCCCGGTCGCCAGGATGCACCTTGACATAGAAGGCAGCCGCAGTGAGCGGGGCAGAAATGTCGCCGAGGTTCAGGATGTTGCGCGTGCGGTCATCACAACTGGCTTTTTTGACGACAAAATCATTGTTCCAGACGCCGATCTCGCCCGCATCATTGGCAAATTCGACAA
>JAYVYA010000012.1:0-4403 GCA_043784745.1 Hyphomicrobiales bacterium | reverse complement strand
CCAAACCACCCCGCCACACCCTTCGAGACGGCCTGAAGAAGGCCTCCTAAGGGTGAGGGTGGGGTGATTTGGCTTCACCCGATTGCCCCGCTACAACGGCACGCCGCGCTCCTCCGCAAAGCGCCGCAATTTGTCGCGGAAGCTGGGGGCGGCACCGTCGGCGTCCAGCTCACCCGTCAAAAACCGCCCGGCCTCGCCGGCATCCAATTTTAGCACCATGGCCTTGACCGGACCAATGGCGGCGGGCGACATCGACAGGCCGCGATAGCCAAGGGCAATCAGGGCCAGGGCATCCAGCGTCTTGCCGCCCATTTCACCGCACAGGGTCAGCGGCGTGCCATGGCGGGCGGCAATCTCGGCAACGCGTTGCAGGGCGCGCAATACCGGGGCGGACAGGGTGTCATAGCGGCTGGAAACCCGGTTATTGTCCCGGTCCGCTGCATAAATATACTGCACCAGATCGTTTGAGCCGACGGAGAGGAAATCGGCCTTGGCGCAGATTTCTTCCAGCTGCCAGAGCAGGGAGGGCACTTCAATCATCACGCCCAGCTTCAGACTAACCGGGCTGGCATGGCCGTGCTGGTTCAGGAAATCCATTTCCGTGCCCACCACCGCCCGCGCTGCCTCAAATTCCGCAACATTCGCCACCATCGGAAACATGATCCGCAAGTGCTTGCCGCTGCCCGCGCGCAGCATGGCCCGCAATTGCGGGCGCAGCAGGCCGGGCCGGTCCAGGCCAATACGGATGGCGCGCCAGCCGAGCGCCGGATTCTCCTCCTCGACCTTTTTCATATAGGGCAGCACCTTGTCGCTGCCGATGTCGAGCGTGCGGAAGGTCACCGGCAAATCGCCGACGCCATCCAGTACCGCCTTGTAGAATTTGAATTGCTCGTTCATCCTTGGAAAATTCGGGGCCAGCATGAACTGGATTTCAGTGCGGAACAGGCCGATGGATTGCGCTCCGGCCTCCGCCACATGCGGCACATCGACCAGCAGGCCAGCATTCATATGCAGGTCCACGGCAATGCCGTCGACAGTTACGGCGGGCACATCGCGCAGCTGGCGGTATTGCTCCTGCCGGCGCGCCCGCAGCCGGGCCTTTTCGGCATAGGCGGCCTCGACATTGGCGGAGGGGCGCACCTGCACCTCGCCGGTGCCGCCGTCGAGGATCAGGGCATCGCCCTCCGACACCAGGTCGGTGATATTGGCGACTTCGCCGACGCAGGCAATGCCGAGCGAGCGGGCGACAATGGCGACATGGCTGGACGCGCCGCCATCTTCCAGCACCAGGCCGCGCAGTTTGCTACGGTCATATTCCAGCAGGGCGGCCGGGCCCATGGAGCGGGCCACCAGAATGGCATTGTCCGGCAAGGAATCGCGCGCCGTGACAAAGCTGGTGCCGGTGAGCTGGTGCAGCAGCCGTTCAGCCAGATCATCGAGATCATGCAGCCGCTCGCGCAGATAGGGGTCGGTCTGGCGCTGCAATTTGGCGCGGGCATCATTTTGCACCCGCTCGACCGCCGCCTCGGCGGTCAGGCCAGTCAAAACCGCCTCGCGCAGCCGCCGCAGCCAGCCACGGTCATACGCAAACAGCCGGAAAGTCTCCAGCACCTCGCGTTGCTCGCCCGAAGAGGCTGCCCCGTCAACCAGATTGTCAATCGAGGCACGCATCGCCTCAATCGACGACCCGAGACGGCCGAGCTCGGCCTGGACATCCTCCGCCACCAATTGGGTGACGGTGATGCGTGGCTGGTGCATGACCGCATGGCCGAGGCCCACACCCTCTGCCACCGCCGTGCCTTTCAGCGCCAGCGGGCGCTGAAGGGAAATCCCGGGAGTGCCGGAGTCCGACCGCGCCAGCGCCTGCAACTCGCCGCTGGAGACCATTTCGGCGAGCAACAACGCTGTGGTCTGCAAGACCTCGATTTCTTCCTCCGAATAGACCCGGCGGGCGCGGTTTTGCACCACCAGCACACCCACGACATTGCCGCCGCGCAGAATCGGCACGCCGAGGAAGGAATGGTAGATTTCCTCTCCCGTCTCCGGCTTGTAGGAGAAATCGGGATGGCTCTGCGCATCGGACAGGGCCAGTGCCTCGGCAGTATTGGCAATGCGCCCGACAAGGCCTTCACCGGCTTTCATCGTGGTATTGTGCACAGCCTCGCGGTTGAGGCCCTCGGTGGCGTAAAGTTCCAGATCCGCATCGCTGCGCTGGACATAGACCGAGCAGACCTCGGCCACCATGTTGTTGGCAATCAGCACGACAATCCGGTCGAGGCGCGCCTGTGCATTCTCCGGCCTGTGCATGGCTTCACGGAGGCGGCGCAACAACATTACAGGTCCGGCGATCCCGCCACGCATGGTCTGTTCCAGTTTCCGGGCATCGCCCCTTCGCCGATTGTGGCGCGTGCTTGACAGCAGCGGCTTGCAGCGCAAAGCCCCGCCTTCCCGTATAGACAATGCAAAGACTGGACCGCAAGCAGGGAAGTCGATCCGGACCACGCAGGGCCCTCGTTCAGGCCCGCCCGCGCTTCGATTTTTCCGGGCGGACCGACAGGTTGAGCCAGTTGCGCAGTTCGGTCAGCCGCAATTCCGGGTCGAGGATTTCAGGCTGGATGCCCAAACGCCAGGCAATGTCGTGCCGGGCGGAATTGTTATGCAGCGCCCGCAATTCTCCGGCATGGGCAAGGGCGGCGGCCTTGTCAGCCGCCATCCCCGCGCCCACGAGATTTTCCCAGCCGCGCTCAAAAATTGCCGCCAGCTGGTCAAGCGCATATTCGGGATGGTATTGCACGCCCCAGAATAATCCGCCGTCATGCCGGATTTCAGCGGCCTGCACCGGGGAATAGGCATTTTGGGCCAGAACGATGGCGTCGGGCGGAAGGGTCGAGACATTGTCAAAATGGACGCAGGGCGCGTCAAAGGCCGACGGGCGGCCTGCCAGAAGGGGGTGGGCCTGCCCGGCAAAAGTGGGCGAAATGTTGCGGGCAATGCCCGCCTCGCGCCCCGCCGGATTGCGGGCCACCGCGCCGCCGCTGGCGATGGTGGCCACCTGCAAGCCCCAGCATGAGCCAAAAAACGGGGTGTGCGAGGCAAAGGTGGCGCGCGCCAAATCAATCTGCCGCTCAATCTCCGGCCCGCCATGGTAGATGTGCAGGCCCGAACCGGTCAGCGCCACGCCATCATAGCCCGCCAGGCCGCCAGAATCGGGCAGGTTAGCCCCCTCGTCCGCCGGGGTGCAGATATCGCAGATGGCATCGGGGGCGAGGCTCTCCAGCACGTCAGCATAGGCGCGGGCTGGCGTCTTGCCCAGGTAATGGGCAGCATGGGCGTCGCGTGCACTGCGGATATTGCCTTCCACCACAAGCAGTCTCAGGGCCATGATGTTCTCCACCCGCAAGGCCGGTTGCAGCCCGGCGCGGGCCGAGCCAATCGCATATCCAGGCTGGCGAAACAACTCGCAAGGCGAGTGGCTCAGGGCAGCGTTCCGGCACCGGCCTGGCGCAGGGCATCCAGCAGGGCCGGACGAAGCCAGCCAGCCGCTCTGGCCCCGATGTGGCCACCGTCGATGTACAGCGACAGGCCATTCTCCTGATACAGGCAAAGATTTTTTGGACAGAGGATGTCCGAGGGGTCGATGGTGATGGCATCAAAATCCTGCGCCGCCTCGCGCCAGGCATCCCCCGCCAGTTTCGTCTGTGCCAGATGTTGCTCACGGGTCAGTGCCAGCTCCGGCGCTTTGCCCAGCGCCAGCATCCGGTTGAGATAGACCGGCACGGCCACCGGGTAGGAGGGGAAGGGCAGAATAACCACGATCTGCTTGCCCGCCGCCTTGAGCTGGCGCAATTGTTGGTTGAGTTTTTCGTGCAGGGCCGCTGCATAACCCGATCTGTCTGCAAAAGGCTGGCAGCCCTGCCCGATCAGGCAAATCGTTGTAATATCATAGGGTGCGCTAGCCATCACGATGATATCGGCCTGCGGACCGGTCGCCCGCGCCAGGGCCTGGGAATTGAAGCCGCCGCAATCAAATCCAGCAATATTGATGTTGAAGCCGGGGACAGGCAGGCAACCGCCGGAAGTGGCCATGGTCAGGTTCCACCCCGGCAGGGCCTTGTCCTGCGCCAGCTCCGACAGCAGCGGGAATAATTGCTCCATCTGTGAATCACCCCAGAACAGGATATTTTTGGGCGCGCCGGTATCCAGCGCACAGAGCACGATGGCCTCGCCGGCAGCCAGAATATGGCGGTAATTCTTGCCGCAGTTTTTTGGATAGGCCAGTTCGGCTGGCATGGCGGCATTGGCCAGAACCTGCGCCCGGATAGCCAGCGGAATGCGCTGCGGCACGCCTTTGGCCCCCATCACCCCCAGCCCAAACCCGCCGAGGGCGAGACCGCAGAGCGCGC
>JAYVYA010000011.1:0-7909 GCA_043784745.1 Hyphomicrobiales bacterium | reverse complement strand
CCAGCCCGAGCCGTCGAACCACAGGGCCTTCGCGATCCGCCTGCGCTTGTTGAGAAACAGGTAGAGGTGGCCGTCGACGGGATCGAGCCCGAGGTGCCGTACGGCGCAACCCCGATCCCGCCCGCCCCGCCGCCGGCCAGCTCCAGCAAGTCTCGCCCCTGGTGCGGCGGCTGGTGGCACCCAATGGCGGGCCATTCACCTTTACCGGCACCTGCTCCTATGTGGTGGGGCATGGCAAAGTGGTGATCATTGATCCCGGCCCGGACAATCCCGCCCATATTGCGGCCTTGCTGGACGCGGTGAAGGGCGAAACTGTCAGCCACATTCTCGTCACCCACACCCATCGCGACCATTCGCCGGCTGCCCCTGCCCTGCGGGCGGCTACCGGCGCGCCGGTCACCGGTTGCGCCCCGCATCATCCGGCCCGCGCGCTGGCACTGGGCGAGGTGGCCATGCTGGATGCCGCCAATGATCTGGCCTACGCGCCCGACCTTGTGCTGGCGGACGGCGAAGTGCTGGAAGCCGCCGGCTTTGAGCTGATGGCACTGGCGACGCCCGGCCACACCATGAACCATTTGTGCTTTGTGCTGCCGCTGGAAAACACGCTGTTTTCGGGTGATCATGTCATGGCCTGGTCGACCTCCATCGTTGCCCCGCCGGATGGATCGATGGCGGCCTATATGGCCTCGCTCGACAGGCTGCGCGGGCGGGCAGAGGCGATCTACTGGCCGGGGCACGGCGGGCCGGTGAATGATCCGCAGCGCTTTGTGCGCGGGCTGGCCACGCACCGGCGCCAGCGCGAGAGCTCGATTCTGGCGCGGCTGGCAGCGGGCGACCGGCGGATTCCGCAGATTGTGGCGGCGATTTACGAGGGGCTGGACCCGCGTCTGAAAGGCGCGGCGGGGCTGTCGGTTTTTGCCCATCTGGAGGATCTGGTGGCGCGCGGGCTGGCGCGGAGCGAAGGCGAGCCGGGGCTGTCGGCAATTTTTTTTGCGGGGTAAAGTCCGGGACCGTAAAAAACGCGCGGTCACCGCGCGTCAAGCTGGGCCTGCAATTCGGCGGCAAAGGCTGCAATGCGCCGGGCATTGGCCCCAAAATCATGCCGACCGTAGCGCGAGGCCGAGCGCAGGTCGATGCGGGTCTGGCCGGGCAGCGGGCGCAAGCGCAGGGTGATGTCATCGGCAAAGCCCAGGATCAGCGTGCGGTCCACGGCATCGATATGGCCAATGCGGATGCGCCCGCCCGGCAGGCTCTGGTCGGAAATGCGCCAGCCCCGTGCGGCAATCGCTTTTAGCACCAGTTGCCAGGCTTCCTCAATATCGAGGTCCACCACAATGGGCTGCACCCCGGGATAAGCACGGCGCTGGGCTTCGCGCAGGGCGGCATCGACCGGGCCGGGCACCTGCCCGGCACGCGCCGCCATGGCGCGGGCCGAACGCATGAAATCGGGCGGATCGGCCAGATCGGTCGAGACATCGTTGAGCAGGGGCAGGCGCACCGCCTGCACCGCAAAATACGCCGCCGGGGCCAGCAGCGCAGCCGCCAGCAGCACGGCCCCCACCAGCATGCTGGTGCCGCCCTGCCCACTCTGCCAGATTGTGACGGCGGCAGCCAGCGCCAGCAGCACGGCACCGAGGGCGAACAGCCAGGCAAAGCCAAGGATCACCAGCGCCGTCACCGGATCCACCGCACGGATACGGGCGAGCAGGACGCCGAAAGCCGCGACCAGCAGGCCAAACATCGCCATCCGCAGGCTCCAGCCGGCAGCAGGGGTTAAAGTGGCTTCAAAGGGGGTGAGATACATGGTGCTGATCTGTGTGCAAGGATGCGGCCTGTCAAGTTCAGCCCGTGCAGATCGACTTCAGGGCTTTCCACTCCCCATCGGTCAGCAGGGGCGGGCCGGGGGCGGGGGCACCGGCATTCTCCATGGCGGCAAGCCGGTCTTTGGTTAGCGGGTGGCTGGCGAGAATCGCCATGGCCTCGAATTCCTTGCCCTCGGTCATCCTTGTCAGCAATTGGCCGAGCGGTTTTGGCGAGCGGCCCAACTTTTTCATCACGTCGATGGCAAAGGCATCGGCGCGGGTCTCCGCCTCGCGCGAATAGGCGGAATCGAGCAATTCCCGACCGATGAAAACGGCCGCGCCCGAGCCGGTGACATCACCAAACAGCAAGCCGATCAGGAAGGAGGTGCCGCCGGTCTGGATGATCCGGCGCATGCCGTCGCGGTTATGGACATGGCCCAACTCATGGGCGATGACGCCGCCCAGTTCATCGGCTGATTCAGCATCATCCAGCAAAGGCTGGAAAACATAGACTTTTCCGCCGGGCAGCGCGATCGCATTGGGGATTTTGGTGCGCAGCACGGCGGCATCGACCTCGCCTTCCAGCCCGCCTTCCCGGTAGATCGTGCCCACCAGTTTCAGGAGAGCGGCGTCCCCTGCCGCGCTGTGGCACAATCTGTTGCCGAACAGTGCCTTGACCTGCCCGTCAACCATTTGTCCAATCCGGTTCTCGACCGCTTTGGGCACGTAGGGGGCGAGGCGGTCGGCGGCCAGCGGCACGCCATACACCACGAGCGCGATGATCGAGGCGGCGGCGGCGAGCGACCAGAAGACGATTCTGGCGATACCGCCGAGGCGCGAATTGCCGGGATCGCCCGCCTCAAGGCGCGGGCAGAGACTGTGCAGCAGCGTCGCCGTGCCCGCCTCCGCAATCTCCAGCCGGGCCAGTTCCGGCGCGCTGGCGCAGGACAGGCGCAGCTTCCCGCCCGAGCCGGTGCCGATGCGGCGGATGTCATGCCACGGCCAGACGGCAATGACGGTGCCGTGCTCGCAAATGTTCAGCGCCTCGCCCGGCTCCAGCAGCACGACCCGGCGGACATTGTCGAGGCCGCTGAAAAACAGCGCGGTGTGAAACGGGGCCGCGGCTTCCTGCATCATCAAAAGCCTGCCACATCCAGCCCGTCGGCCAGTCCTTCGCCAAAGCCGCTGACGGCATCGCCGCGCGCTGCGACGGCATCGGCGGCTTCCAGATGGGTGAGGCTGACGGAATTGACCGCGATGCGCCAGAAATCGCGCTGAAGGAAGAAGCGCTGGACGGTGCCGAGCGCCATCAGCATGAGAAGATAGGCAAAGCCGCCGGCAACCAGAACGGGAATTGCATTTTTCTCGCCCCATTGCCTGCCAAGTTCGGAGGAACTGGAGCCTAAAATGTCCAATGCCCCGGGATCAAACATTCTGAGGCCAGCAAAGCCCAGGACTGAAAACAAAATTCCCAGAACCATCAAGGTCAGAGAGAGGAAGAACGCCAGCTTGACATACAACCACAGCAGCGAGCGCCCGCGCAGGATCGACTTGACGGCCAGATCGCCAAAGCGGATGCCGCCTGCCCACCATTGCATTTCGATGGCCTTGAATTTGGCGTAGAAAATCGGCGACAAAATCAGCAGCAAGCCCAAAACCGAGGAAATGGCAGGCAGGGCCTTGGCGAGATTGGTCCGATCTGGAGAAAGTGTCGAACTCCCCGGAGTCAGCGAGGCGGCTCCCGAAACGGCTATCACAGCAATCAGCGCAGCATAGGAAACCAGCAAAATCAGCCCCAATACCCAAATCCACCAGCCGCGCTTGAAAAACTGCCAGCCGGTGGCGACAAAACTCCCCGGCAAATCACCATAAAAAGTGTTCTGCATTTTGTAGCGCTCCATCGCCGCCTCGCGCCATGGCAGGGCGAGGCCGAGGGTGAGCAACACGACAATGCCCCAGCCAAAGGCGCGGAACGCGTAATTCCAGCCCGAACCCTGCATCCAGAAGCGCACGCCGCGCCAGATGGTGCGGGTGAGACGGTAGCGGCGGGCCCGGTAGGTTGCAAACTGGCCAAACAGATAGAGAAACAGATAGAGCGGCAGCGACAAGAAGGCCTTCAGCCGCTCAGCCTCGATGCTGATGAAGAAATAGATGAAAAACACCGGCCCCAGAATCGCCAGCGCGAACAGGAAGCCGATCAGCAATTCCCGGCCCCGCCCGGTATATTCCAGCGCATCGCCATCGACCTGGGTATGGGACCACAAATGCCGCCGCAGATCGGTCACCAGCCAGAAACGGTAGAAACCAAAGGTGACGAGTTGCAGGAACACGCCCGACACCAGCAGCCACAGGAAAGTGCCGGCGCGCCCGGTGAAACTGGCACGGGCATTGCGCTGCGGCGGCGGTGCAAAGGCGGGCATGGGAGCAAACGGCGGCAAAACCGGGGGGATACCTGCCGAATCGAGAAAACCCATGCGCCCGCCCCATACCCTTACGTCATTGTCAGCCTAGCGCATCTGTGGGCAAACGGTAAGCCTTGAACATTTCGCGCAACTTGAGCTTGTTGATTTTGCCGGTAGCGGTATGCGGAATTTCGGCGATCACCTGGACGTCATCGGGCATCCACCATCTGGCAATCCTGCCCGCCATGAATTCCAGCACGGCCGCGCGTTCGGGCACCCTGCCCTCCTTGCCGACCACAATCAGCAGGGGCCGCTCGTCCCATTTGGAATGGGCGATACCGATCACGGCCGCTTCCATCACATCGGGATGGCCGACGGCGAGATTTTCAATTTCGATGGAGGAAATCCACTCGCCGCCGGACTTGATCACGTCCTTGGCGCGGTCGGTGATCTGCATGTAGCCATTGGAGTCAATGGTGGCGACATCACCCGTGTCGAAATAGCCGTCTTCATCGAGAATCTTTTCATCCAGATTGTAATATGCGCTGGCAACAGCACAACCGCGCACTTTCAGCCGGCCAAATGCCTTGCCGTCCCAGGGCAGGCGCTGGCCTTGATCGTCGGTGATGATCATTTCCACGCCGAACAGGGCATAGCCCTGCTTCTGCTTGAGGTCGAAATAGGGCGCGTCCCTGAGATGATCGACGCCGGGTTTTATCGTGCCGGTGGACCCGACCGGGCTCATCTCCGTCATGCCCCAGGCATGGATAATCTCGACACCATAATCCTTCTCGAACGCCTCGGTCACGGCACGCGGGCAGGCCGAGCCGCCGATGCCGACACGCTGGAGGGTCGTCAGCTTTTTGCCCGATTTCTGCAAATATTGCAGCAGCATCAGCCAAACCGTGGGCACGGCGGCGGAAAAGGTGACCTTCTCCGATTCCAGCATTTCAAACACTGATTCGCCGTCGAGCTTTGGCCCGGGCATGACCAGCTTGGCCCCGGACATCGGGGCGGAAAAGGCCAGCGACCAGGAATTGGCGTGGAACAGCGGCACGATGGGCAGCACCGTCTCCTTTGAGGAAAGCCCGAAGACATTGCCGCCCGCCACCTGAAAAGCGTGCAGGAGATTGGAGCGGTGGCTGTAGAGCACGCCCTTGGGATTGCCGGTGGTGCCGGATGTGTAGCACAGGCCCGCCGCCGCCTTCTCGTCTAGCGCCAGCCATTCAAAATCGCCGTCCGAGGTTTTCAGCCATTCCTCATAGCTGACCGCGTTTTTCAGTGGGGTGGCGGGCATATGGTCGGCATCGGTGAGGATGACATAGCGCAGGACGGAGGGCAATTTATCGGCAATTTTTTCGAGCAGCGGCACAAAGGTCAAATCTGTCAAAAGGATATTATCCGCAGCATGGTTGATGATCCAGATGATTTGCTCGGGAAACAGGCGGGGATTGACGGTGTGGTAGATGGCACCGACACCGGTAATGCCGTACCAGGCCTCCAGATGCCGGGCGGTATTCCACGCCAGCGTCGCCACCCGGTCCCCCGCCCTCACGCCATCGCGGACCAGGCATTGCGCCAGCTGGAGGGCGCGGTGGCGGATATTGCGGTAATTCGTGCGGGTGACCGGCCCTTCAACCGAGCGGCTGACCACTTCGCGGCTGGGGTACTGAATGGCGGCGTGATCGATCACCCGGTGCACCAGCAGCGGCCAGTCCTGCATCAATCCCAGCATTTCCCTCTCCCGTGACTATATTTGTTGTTTGTTTTGGGGCACAGCATACCCAATGCAGGATGGCGTGCAAACCCTGCGGTGGCGGAGACGGCACGGCCAGATCAAAAGCTTCGCGGCGGAGACAAGATGCAGAACAATGATGATGCAGAGCGGGTCTGGTTCCGCCTTTTGCGCCTCAACACGCGCATCCGGCTGGCGATGACAACCCGTCTCAAACAGCTCCACCTGTCCGCCGCACAATGCGATGTGCTGACCACCCTGACGGAAGCCGAAGGCATCAGCCAGCAGGAGCTGGCGCAAAGGCTGTATGTCACCAAGGGCAATATTTCCGGCCTCGTTGACCGGCTGGTTGAATCAGGACTTGTGGAACGCCGCAGCCTGAATGGTGACCGGCGCTCGCACGCGATCTTTCTGACTTCCGGGGGGCGGAAAATGGCGCAGGACGGCATCGCCGCCCAGCGCGATTTTGTGGCGCGATCTTTGGGCCGGATGGACAGCGGCAAGCTGCACGAACTGGAAGCCTTGCTGGTCGGCGCCCGCAATCTGGTGCGCGAAGCGGCGGGGGCGGGCGAAAAGCGGGGGTGAGAGCGGTTGTGCCGGTGAGACTTTGGCCGTGCCAGCGTCTCCGGCTGCAATCCTGCTGCTCCGGGGCCACATTTGTGTCGATGTTTCATGCAAATTTAACGCAATGAGCTGATTTCTCCACGCTCTGGTGGTTGCCCGGCGGTGGCCGCATTCTCGTACCGACGGACCCGGCACCCATGACTTCCCAACAAGATATCGCCCGCCAGCCGCAACCTGCCCGCCCGGAAAACCTGGCCCGATTTTATGGTGCCATTGGAATTTCCGCCGTTGCAGCCGCCCTCCAATCCGTCAAGGGCGATCACAAGTGCCAGGCCGAAAAGCCGCTGCCACTGCATGTCCAGAATTTTCTGCATGAACTGGCTGCCTGACATCGCCCGCCCGGCCCAATCCAGCGCTTTGTTTCCGCTTTACTTTCCGGGGAGGGTAACATGGCCCTGGTGACCCGGCGGCGGTTTTTGCAAGGTAGCGCGGTTTTGGCCGGCAGCGGCATCGGCTTTGGGGCCTATGCTGGCGGCATCGAGCCGGGGCTGATGCTCAACATTACCTCCTACAAAGTCAGTCCGCCCAACTGGCCTCAAAATCTCAAGCTGAAAATCGGCGTGATTGCCGACATTCACGCCTGCGAGCCGTGGATGGGGCCCGCCCGCATCCGCCACATTGCCAACCTCACCAACAGCCTCAAGGCCGATTTGATTGTGCTGCTGGGCGATTTTCATGGCGGGCACAATTTTGTCACCGGCCCGGTGCTGCCCGAGCAATGGGGCGAGGCGCTTGCCGTTCTGAAAGCCCCGCTCGGCGTCCATGCCATTCTCGGCAACCACGATTGGTGGCATGGCCCCTTGCCGCGCGACAGGGGCGACGAAGGCGAGAGCGTGCGCCGCGCCCTGCGCGCCGCCGGTTTCAATTGCATGGAAAACGATGCTGTGCGCCTGGCCAAGGGGGCTGACCCGTTCTGGCTGCTGGGCCTTGGCGACCAGATGGCCTACCGCACCGACCGTTTCAGCACGCGCGGGATTGATGACCTTGATAGCACGCTGCGCCAGGTGAGCGATGATGCCCCCGCCATCCTGCTGGCGCATGAACCCCGGATTTTCCGCCGCACCCCGGCGCGGATTGCGCTGACGCTGTGCGGCCATACCCATGGCGGCCAGGTCAACCTGCCGCAATGGATGGACCAGAAACTGCGGCCCGGCTACATGCAGCACAATGGCCTGGTCTATGGCCACATGGTTGATCAAAATCGCCACATCATCGTTTCCGCCGGGCTCGGCACCTCGATCCTGCCCGTCCGCTTTTTGCGGCCGCCGGAGATCGTGGAGGTGGATGTGCAGGCGGCGGGGGTGTGAGAAGGCCGGCGCGCGAACCTTCTGGTTCGCCCGTCCGAC
>JAYVYA010000010.1:0-6226 GCA_043784745.1 Hyphomicrobiales bacterium | reverse complement strand
CCGAGGTCTGTGGCTGAAACGGCGTCAACAAAGGCACGATCTGCAAAGCCATCAAGGAAAAGGTCGTCCGCGCCGAGCAGGAACAGCACGTCGAGCCTGCCCGTTTGCGCCATGGCGCGGGCGTCCTTGCCACCCGCGCCGGGCACGAAGCCAAGGTCCAGCCCGCCGACGCGGGCGGCTGCGGTGTGCAGCACCGAAAAACCGGTCCAGCCGTCCTTGAGGCAGCCCAGCGATTGCGCCGCCTTCCAGGCCAGCGCCAGCACCGCCTCGCCGTCATCGCCGGTCAGCGCGCCCTGGCCAACCAGCAGCATCGGCTTCTGTTTGTTGGCGGGGGGGCGGCTGGCAAAGCTGGCGAGCGTTTCGGCACCTGCGCCAAGGTAATTATAGGTGTAGGTGAGGTCGGCCCTGTCGCCAATGACGCCGGTCAGCAAATCGCCCTTAAGCCAGCGCTTGCGGATCCGGGCATTGAGCACCGGCGCTTCCCGGCGCGGGTTGGAACCGATGAGCATGATCGCATCAGCCTCCTCAATCCCTGCAATGGTGGTATTGAACAAGTAGGACGCGCGGCCAAATTTTGGATGCAGCCGGGTGCCATCCTGACGGCAGTCGATATTGGCAATTCCCAGCCCGCTCATCAGCTTTTGCAGCGCAAACATTTCCTCGACACTGCAGAGGTCGCCGGCAATTGCGCCAATGCGCTCTGGTTTGGCAGCCTTGACCCGCGCCGCAATCGCGGCAAAAGCCTCGGGCCATGTCGCTTCACGCAGCCGCCCGTTCTCCCGGATAAAAGGCCGGTCCAGCCGCTGTTTCTTCATTCCGTCAACAATGTGGCGGGTTTTGTCGGAAATCCATTCCTCGTTCACGGCCTCGTTGACGCGGGGCAGAATCCGCATCACCTCGCGGCCGCGTGTGTCGATGCGGATGGCACAGCCCATGGCGTCCATCACGTCAATTGAGGGCGTCCTGGTATATTCCCACGACCGGGCCTGAAAACTCTGCGGCTTTTGCAGAAGCGCCCCCACCGGGCAGAGATCGGCGACATTGCCCTGCAATTCCGAACCCATGGCGGATTCCAGATAAGTGGTGATTTCCATATCCTCGCCCCGCCCAATCGCCCCCATGTCGCCGGTGCCGGCCACTTCGGCGGTAAAGCGCACGCAGCGGGTGCAATGGATGCAGCGGTTCATCGAAGTCTTGACGATCGGGCCGATATATTTGTCTTCCACCGCGCGCTTGTTCTCGTGGTAGCGCGAGCTGTCGCCGCCAAAGGCCATGGCCTGGTCCTGCAAATCGCATTCGCCGCCCTGATCGCAAATCGGGCAATCCAGCGGGTGGTTGATCAACAAAAATTCCATCACGCCCTCGCGGGCCTTTTTCACCATGGGCGATTTGGTCAGAACAATGGGGGCCTCGCCATTCGGGCCGGGGCGCAAATCGCGCACGGACATCGCGCAGGAGGCGGTCGGCTTGGGCGGGCCACCCTTCACCTCCACCAGGCACATCCGGCAATTGCCGGCAATCGACAGCCGCTCATGGTAGCAAAAGCGCGGAATTTCAGCGCCCGCCGCTTCGCAGGCCTGGAGCAGGTTATATTCGGCGGGAACGTCGAGTTCGATGCCGTCAATGCTGATTTTCGCCATTTCAAACCCTGCGGGAGTGTCGCCACAATGCTGCGCTGCGCTAGGGGGTGTGATGATACAGACTGGCGCGGGGGTCAAGGTTTGAATGAAGCGGCGGGTTGATTGTCCATGCGATGGAAGAGCGCAGCGCGTTCCCACCCGTTTCAGTCAGCCCGCTTTGACCCCGGGGTATGCCGTGCTATTATGTATACCTCCTGAGACATTCCCGAGAACCCGAATGGCGAAAACTGATACCCTGTCGATCCGGCTCAGCCCCGAGGCGCTGGCTCAATTAACGTTTATCGCCACCGCTACCCAGCGCAGTAAAAGCTTTTTGGGCAGCGAGGCAGTTGAGCGCTTCATCAAATCCGAGGCGGATATTATCAGGGGCATTCAGGCGGCACAGGCGCAAGTGGCGGAGGGGGCAGTCTTGTCGCATAGCGAGGCCATGTTGTCGATGCGGGCCGCCATCAAGCGTGGAGCCAAACAAGGCACGCAGCCATGAGACAGGTGCTGTGGAGCCAGCTGGCCTCCCGGGATCTCGATGAATTGGTGGAATATATCGCCCGCGACAGCGAACAGAATGCCCTCCGCGTTGGCGAGCGGAACGAACGCACTGCCGAAAATCTGGGAAATATGGCGATTGGGCATTTTGGCCGTGTGCCGGACACCTACGAAATTGCGGTGCGCCGGACGTCCTGCATCATTTCCTATGCCAAAACCGATGCCTCAATCACCATCTTGCGCATCATCCATGGTTCGCGGGACTGGAAAGAGGGGGAGTGGCCGATATAGCGGCGGACGCTGAACGGCCCCGGATACCGGGGCGGCCAGCGGCCCCCCACCCCCTCCCACCCAAACGCCAGCTCCGTCGGCCCGCGCGCTTCCAGATGCGCCAGCTTTTCCGCCGCTTCCGCCAGCGCGGGCAAATGCCCTTCGGCGACGTGCCACATGACAAAATGCGGCGTGGTCATTTTTTGGAACCATTCGGTCCGGCGGCTTTGGCCCGGAATTTAGCCAGCAACCGTTCAGCGTCCACTTCGCGGCCCGTCCCGCTGGCCTTGCCCGCATCATAAGCAGCTTTCAATTTCCCAATTTCAAGGGCACGGATTTCTTCTCGCTGTATCCAAAGGCCAAGGGCATCGTGCAGGACTTCGCTGTGGGACGCATAATTTCCTGCTTCAACCGCCTGCTGAATGCGGGTTGCTTGCTGTGGCGAAAGGCAAACAGTCATCGTGTGCATTGGCGGGACATCCTTCAATTTAAAAAAAAGGACACCCCGCAGCGACTTGCAAGTTTTCAATCGACAAAACTACCGGTGGTTTTCCAGCGCCGTCTTCGCATCCAGCCGCTTCTGCGGCGGCGGCTGGATGTCGGCAATTGGCTGCGGCGTTGCGGCGCAAGCGGCGACCGAGAGGGCGAACAGGATGGCCAGAACCGGCTTGGCAAGATGTATCATAAAAAACCCCGTCAAATTGAAATGTTGCATGTCATCGTCGCATGTGAAACGACGCAACGCCACAAGGGGCGGCAATCGTGTCGCTTTCTGGGCCTAAAATTGACTGAAACATCCCATGATCCCCGCCGCCCGCATCGCCGCCGCCATTGAAATCCTCGCCGATCTCGAGGTGAAAAAGCGCCCTGCCGCAGATTCCCTCAAGGAATGGGGCCAGACGCACCGTTTTGCCGGGTCAAAAGACCGTTCCGCCATCGCCAATCTGGTGTTTGATGCGCTGCGGCGGCAGGCGTCCAGCGCCTTTGTCATGGGAGAGGCCACGCCGCGCGCCATAGTGCTCGGAATGTTGGCGCTGCTGCGTGGCCTGAATGTCACAGAAATTGCCGCACTTTGTTCGGGTGAAGGTCATGCCCCTGCGCCCTTGAGTGAGACCGAAACCGCCGCCCTGAGCAATCCCTCGCTGGAATCAGCACCTAAATATGTCGCCGGCGATTATCCCGAATGGCTGGCCCCCGCGTTTGAGCGGGCGTTTGGTGAGGATGCGGTGGCGGAGGGCCGGGCCTTGGCCGGCCGCGCGCCGGTGGATGTGCGGGTCAACACGCTCAAGGGCAAGCGCGAGCGGCAATTGGCCAACCACGCCCATTTGAAAGCCATTCCCACGCCCTATTCGCCTGTTGGCTTGCGCTTTGCGCTCGGGCCGGAGGGGCGTGGCCCGGCGCTGGGAGCGGAACCGGCCCTGGTCAAGGGCCTGATCGAGGTGCAGGACGAAGGCTCGCAGCTGGCCGCCCTGCTGTCCTGCGCCAAAGAGGGCCAGCAGGTGCTCGACCTCTGTGCGGGCGGGGGCGGCAAAACCCTCGCGCTGGCCGGCATGATGGGTAACAAGGGACAGATTTATGCCAGCGACGAGGATGGCCGCCGCCTGATGCCAATCTACGCCCGGCTGGAGCGGGCCGGGGCGCGCAATGTCCAGGTGCGCCCGCCCAAGGCGCGGGTGGCCGATATCGGCGAGCTCAAGGGCCAGTGCGACATCGTGCTGATCGACGCGCCCTGCACCGGCTCCGGCACCTGGCGGCGCAACCCCGATGCCAAATGGCGGATGCGCCCCGGCGCGCTCGCCGAGCGCATCAAGGATCAGGATGAAGTGCTTGACAATGCTTGTGATTATGTCAAGGCAGGCGGGCGCATCCTTTACATTACCTGCTCGGTTCTGTGCGAGGAGAATGAGGACCGGATGGCAGCTTTCCTCGTTCGCCACCCCGAATATTCGGTCATTGACCCGGCAAAACTGGCAACACAGGCGGGGCTGGAAAGCCTGATCCCCTTTGCCTCCAGGCACGGTTACGGCCTGCGCCTGACGCCGCTGACAACAGGCACAGACGGATTTTTCATCTGCGCCCTGCAGCGCGTTTAGGCACCCCCCGGACCACGCACTTCCAGTGCGCCCTTTCCGCCCCCGGGCCGCTGACTTCCAGTGCGCCCTTTCCGCTGCGTCAATTCGTGCCCGATCAGGTTCGATGAACCTCCGCGCCAGCGCACTGGAAGTGCGCGCTGCGGGATGCGCCCGTCATGCCGCCCGGTCCAGTTCCGCAGCATCGGGCGGCGGCGCTGCGGCGGGCGGATCAAGCAAATGCCGCACCGCCGTCGGGTTGGCGCGGAGGGCATAGATCGCGGCCTCTGCCCGCCAGTTGCCGGGCCGGCCGCCGCAGGCATTGGCTTCCAGCGTCGCATTGTAGCTTTGCCGCCCGATGCTGGCAAAACCCAGGCCTTCCGCCAGATCTGGCACAAAGGTCGCGTCCAGCGTGCGAAAACCCCAGGCCGCCAGATGCCGGGCCAGCACCGCCAGGCCAAGGCGGGCGCAGTGCGGCCCGTCGCCGCACCAGCGCTCCAGCACGAAGGTGCGCCCAAAGGCAATGCCATAGCCCCCGCCGAGCAGTTCGCCCTTTCGGTCGCGCACCTCAAAGCCATGGGCTGCCCCGGCATCGAACAGATCGACATGGGCTTTCAGCAATTTCGGGTTGAGGCGGGATTTGCCCGCGCTGGCCAGCGAGCAAAATGCGATCAGCCCGTCAAAATCCCGGTCCAGAGTCACATCCAGTTCGCCTGTGTGCAGCAGGTTGCGGGTGACATTGTCCAGGGCGAGGTTGCCGGGGTGCTGCACCAGCCGCCGGGCCGGGGCCCAATAGGTGGCCGGTCCCATCAGGCAGCGCGGATGCAGGCCGCGGGCGAAAGCGCCCAGCAGCACCGGCACGCTGAGATCATTGGCCAGACCTGCCAGCCCGTCGGGATTGGCCAGCGCCGTCTCCGGGTCGGGCAGGCCAGCTGCGCCAATGGCTTTCTCACGCCAGATCAGGTCGAAGGTCGGGGCCAGCGTGGTCAGGCAGGCCGGGTGCAGCGAGCGCCACGCCACCTGCGCCAGCCGCGCCAGCCGTCCCAGCGGGCTTTCACTCAGCAGCGCTTCGCGCCGGGCGGCTTTTTGCGCCTGCACTTGCGCCACATGCCCGGGCAAGCTGTCCTCGACACCTTCCGAGAACAGGCCGGCCACCCGTTCAAGCCTGATTTGCATGGCCATTTTGCTGCTTTCCACATGGGGTTCAATTCCATGGCGGGAAACTAGCGCCAAGCTGTTGTTGCCCCTTCAAGCCAATCATTCAAAAGCCCGTTAAAAACCGTTCACACCTGTCTTGGTGTTGCGGGTTGCCATGGGCCAGGCCATCGCCTAAGCGATGTTTTTGCGCACAGGGATAACAGGGCATGACCAAGGCGGCACCGGCGCAAGCGCCTGCACCCCCAAGCCACGAGGCGGTTCTGCAGGAATCGGTCCTCATTGTCGATTTTGGCTCGCAATTCACCCAGCTGATCGCCCGCCGCGTCCGTGAGGCCGGGATTTATTCCGAAATCGTGCCATTCCAGAATTCGGCCGCCGCATTTGAACGGCTGGCCCCCAAAGCCGTCATCCTTTCTGGCGGCCCCGCATCGGTCTCCGACACGGGCAGCCCGCGCGCGCCGGAAAACATTCTGGCGTCCGCCGTGCCGCTGCTGGGCATATGCTACGGCCAGATGATTCTGGCAGAGCAGAGCGGCGGCACGGTGGAAGGGGGCCATGCGGCGGAATTTGGCCGGGCCGAACTCGACATTCTGGAGCCCTGCGCCC
>JAYVYA010000009.1:0-3713 GCA_043784745.1 Hyphomicrobiales bacterium | reverse complement strand
ATCACATTCATCCCGCTCTCGCGCAGAATCTTCTTGCCAAGTTCGACATTCGTGCCCTCCAGCCGCACGACCAGCGGCACTTGCAGGCCAACCTCCTTCACGGCGGCAATCACGCCTTCCGCAATCACGTCGCAGCGCATGATGCCGCCGAAGATATTCACCAATATCCCTTTCACATTGTGGTCGGCGGTGATGATCTTGAACGCCGCCGTCACCTTTTCCTTGGTGGCGCCACCGCCGACATCGAGGAAGTTGGCCGGGGCTTCGCCGTAGAGCTTGATGATGTCCATCGTCGCCATCGCCAAGCCCGCGCCATTGACCATGCAGCCGATGGTGCCATCCAGCGTGATGTAGCTGAGGTCATGTTTCGACGCCTCAATCTCCTTGGCGTCCTCTTCGGTCTCGTCGCGCAGCTGGGCAATGTCGGGGTGGCGGTACATGGCATTGCCGTCAAACGACACTTTGGCGTCCAGCACCTTCAGCTTGTCATCCATTGTCACGATCAGCGGGTTGATTTCCAGCATTTCCATGTCCTTGGCGATAAACGCCGCATAGAGCTGGGCAACCAGAACGCCCGCCTGCCTTGCCAGATCCCCCTTCAGGCCCAGCGCGTCCGCCACGGCGCGGCCATGGTGCGGCATGATGCCGGTGGCGGGATCGACGGAGAACGAGATGATCTTTTCAGGCGTGTCATGCGCCACCGTCTCAATGTCCATGCCGCCCTCTGTGGAGACAACGAACGAGACGCGCGACGTGGTGCGGTCCACCAGCATGGAGAGGTAGAATTCCTTGGCGATCCGCGCGCCTTCCTCGATATAGAGGCGGTTGACCTGCTTGCCCGACGGGCCGGTCTGCGCCGTCACCAGCGTGTGGCCGAGCATTTCGGTCGCAAAGGCTTTCACTTCGTCGATCGACTTGGCGAGGCGCACACCACCCTTGTCGCCCGCCGCCACTTCCTTGAACTTGCCCTTGCCGCGCCCGCCCGCATGAATCTGCGCCTTGACCACCCAGACCGGGCCGCCTAGCTCGCGCGCCGCCGCTTCCGCATCCGATGCCTTCATCACCGGCACACCGCGTGAAACGGGCGCACCGAACTCTTTCAGAACGGCCTTGGCCTGGTATTCATGGATGTTCATGGGTGTTTCCTCGGTAGTCCTGCAAGAGCGCCCTCGTGGTTCGAGACGGCCACTGAAGGAGCGGCCTCCTCACCATGAGGGCTTGTGTTCTGCGGTTTGCAGAAACCCCCTCACCCTGAGGAGGCGCTTCTTCAGCGCCGTCTCGAAGGGTGCCGGGTTTCCGCCCTCAAATTCACGCAAACGCCGGGTTGATGACCTTGCAGGCTTCAACCAGCCCCTTGACGGAAGCCACCGATTTTTCAAACATGGCTTTTTCCGCCGCATCCAGTGTCACTTCGACAATCTTCTCGACGCCATTGGCACCGATCACCACGGGCACGCCGACATAAATGCCCTTGACGCCATATTCGCCATTGAGTTCGGCAGCGGCGGGCAGCACGCGGCGCTGGTCCTTCAAATAGCTCTCGGCCATGGCGATGGCGGAAGCGGCGGGGGCGTAGAAGGCCGAGCCGGTCTTCAGCAGGTTGACAATTTCGCCGCCGCCCTTGCGGGTGCGCTCGATGATGGCGTCCACTTTGGCCTGCGTTGTCCAGCCCATCTTGACCAGATCAGTCAGCGGCACACCGGCCACGGTGGAATAGCGCTGCGAGGGCACCATGTCATCGCCATGGCCGCCGAGCACGAAGGCGGTGACATCCTCCACCGAGACATTGAATTCCTGCGACAGAAAATAGCGGAAGCGGGCGCTGTCGAGCACGCCGGCCATGCCAATGACCTTCCTGGGGGGCAAACCGCAAGCCTTCTGCAAGGCCCACACCATCGCGTCGAGTGGGTTGGTAATGCAGATGACGAAAGCACTGGGGGCATGTTGCTTGATGCCCTCGCCCACCGAGGCCATGACCTTGAGGTTGATGCCCAGCAAATCGTCGCGGCTCATGCCGGGCTTGCGCGGCACACCGGCGGTAACGATGATGACATCGGCCCCGGAAATGTCGGCATAGGTGTTGGCACCCGAGATATGCGCATTAAAGCCGTCAACCGGCGAGCTCTCGGCCAGGTCCAGCGCCTTGCCCTGCGGCACGCCCTCGGCAATGTCGAACAGGACGATGTCGCCGAGTTCCTTGAGGGCCGCCAGATGGGCCAGGGTGCCACCGATTTGTCCAGCCCCGATCAAAGCAATCTTTTTGCGCGCCATGTGAAAATGCCTCTGGTTCAGCGAGTTTCATCCTGCCCGCCCGCAGCAGGCATCTGGATGGCAATCCCTTGCGCCCAAAGGGCAGTGCGATCAAGGGTGCAGTGCGATAAACTTTTAGGCAAATGGCGGTTTAGCGCCATTCCCCTGCACCGAATGGAAGACATAAAATGCCTTGATTTCAACATCGCGGCCGTCGAATATTGCCGTATCAACAATCAGCGGATCGCTAAAATAGCAGTTACAATTTACAAAAAATGTAAATTGTTAGCGCTTGTATCTGGCTCTGCAAAACCGGTTTTGCAAAATTCACCCATTCAGCAAAATCACCACGCCCAGCACAATCAGTGCCATGCCGGAAAGTTCCCGGCGGCTGGCCCCCTCGCGGAACAGTTTACGCGACACCAGCTGCGCAAAAATCACCTCGACCAGAGCCAGCGTGCGCACCTGGGCGGCGCTGGCAAGGGCAAAGGACAGGAACCAGAATTGCGAGGCAAAAGCCCCGAGAAAGCCGGCCAGGATCGACGGTCGCCACGCCGCCAGAATCGCCCGCAGCAAGGCCCGGTCCATCACCAGCAGATAGCCAACGATCAGCGCGGTCTGGATGCCCAGCGCCAGCACCAGATTGGTCGAGGCCGCCACCACAAAGGATGGCGTGTCCAGCATCAACCGCAAAATCCCGCCGCGATAGCCAATCGCCGACAGCGCAAAAAACCCGCCCGACACCAGCCCCAGCACCACAGGCCGCAGCGATGGTCCCGCCCCCGCCTGCGGTTTGGGCCAGGACATCAGCATGACGCCCGCCGTCGCGACCCCAATCGCCAGCAGCAGCAGCGGCGTCAGCCGGTCGCCCAGAAACAGCAGGCCGAACATGGCCACCTGCACCGGCTCGGTCTTGATATAGCCCGTGCTGACGACAAAGCTTTTGTCCCGCATGGTTGCCAGCATCAATCCGGTTGCCAGAATTTGCGCGATGGATCCGCCGCCAATCCACAACAGCGCCGCCGCGTCCGGGCGCGGCGGCGCAAGCCCGGTGAACAGGCAGACCAGCCCAAGGAACACAAACGAAAACGGCAGGCCATATAAAAAGCGCACATGAGTCGCCCCCGCCGTGCCAAGTGTGACGATGAGATCGCGCTGCAGGGCATTGCGGAAGGTTTGGGCAAGGGAGGCGGTGAGGGTGAAGGGAATCCAGAGCATTAGCCGGCGCGCCGCCGCCCGGACCGCGCACTTCCAGTGCGCTCTTTCCACCGCCCGGTCTGTGCCGGGGTGAACCGGCAGCCAGCACATGATTGTGCCAGATCAGGCACGTATGCCGAAACGTCGCCCAGGTGAGAATCATTCCCGCCGCTGGCACCCGGACGAGGTCACCACGAACCAGTTGCGGCGCAATATCCCACAGGCTGCGCAGCATGATGCCCCGGCCATCAAGGCACCAGTCGCGA
>JAYVYA010000008.1:0-16808 GCA_043784745.1 Hyphomicrobiales bacterium | reverse complement strand
GAGGGGTATGCGAAGCAGGCTAATTGATTGATCCAAGATCATATTTCGCAATTCGCACTCTGCATCATGCGCTTCGCGCTACCCCTCATCCGGCCCAAGGGGCCACCTTCTCCCGCAGGGGGAGAAGGAAAAAACCGCTCAATCTCAACACATCGCACTCTTATACAGGCGCGGAAGACACCAAGCCGCCGGGCAAGGCCTCCCTCAATTCCCCTTCGGCTTCTTCGGCGTTCCGGCATCCGGTTTGGATCCCGGCACGAACAGCGAATGGACGTTGCCGCTGACGACGGCCTGGGCGGAGGTGATGTCATATGCCAGCTTGTCGCCGGTGGTCACATTCGGCCCCTGGCTGAGCGCGACATGGCCGGTGATGAAGAATTTGTTGGCGGGCTTGTCATACAGGCCATGGTCCCCGGTGCCGACATCGCCTTTGGAAATCACGGTCACCGGCCCGGCGCATTCCACTTTGTCGATGGAGGAATTGCCGGCCGCCGGGCCGCTGTCGGGCTTGGGGGCCGCGGCGTCGGCTTCACCCTCCCTGGTCAGGTAGATCGTCATGGTCGAGCATTTGACCTTGCTCTCGCCTTGCGTGGCAATAACGCCGCCGGAATAAACCAGCTTCTTTTCCTTGTCGAAATAATCCAGCTTGGCGGAGTTGATCGACACCGGCTCCTTGGCATTGCCGCCCGGCAAAAAGCTCCCGCCGCCCTTGGGTGCCGCAGACGCAAGGCCAGCCAGCGCGAATGCGGCCAGCGCCAGGCAAAATCTCTTCAGGATCATTGGTTGGCACCCTTGAGGCTGTCGGCCCCGGCTTTGTCGTCGGCTGGTTTCATCACGGTTATTACATGGCCTTCAAACGAAATCTTCTGGCCGTTGTCGGTTACTTCCATCGCATCGGCATTCACCGTGCCGGTTTTCATGGTCAGCACCACCGGGTCTTTGGTGGACAGGGTGCTGCCCTTGAATTCAACCCTGGCGCTTTTCATCGCCAGATCATAGCCGGAATCACTTTTCACGCGGACATCGCCGGAGAACAGCATCTGTTCCAGCTTCGTGTCATAGGTGCCAAGAGGTGCCCTGACCTCGGCGCTCGACTTGTCGGCCATGGCAATTTTGGCGGTAACGCCGGTCAGTTCGATAATTGTGGGATTTTTGATATCCTGCACGCTGGAATCGGCGCTGACGGCATAAGCGCGCCCGTCCTTGCGAAAGCCCGCGAGCTTGGGCAATTCCATCGTTACCTTGGTGCCGCTGAGCCCGGCACGGCTGATGGTGACACCGGCGGGCAAAATCCGGAACGGGTCAAGAAAGGACCACACAGCCAGCCCGCTGACCCCCAGCACCCCCGCCGCCACAAGCGCCACGCGGAAAAACCGCACGCGCCCAGTGTGCCGCCGCGCCTGGGCAAAGGCGCGGGCGCGCTGCGGCGTTGGGGCACCCGGTTGAAACGCGCTGGTCTGGGGCGGCAATGCGGACGTCTGCATGGTCCCGTTCATCCTGCCCTCAAAGGCCAAACTCATTCGTGGGAGAAAATATCATTTTCCGGCCAGCCCATCAAATCCAACCGGGCGCGGGTGGGCAGAAAGCTGAAACAGGCCTGCGCCATGTCCATGCGCCCCTCGCGCGTCAACATTATGTCCAGCCTGGCCCGCAAAGCATGCAGGTGCAGCACGTCAGAGGCGGCATAGGCCAGTTGCGCCTCGCTCAGGCTGTCCGCGCCCCAGTCGGAAGATTGCTGCTGCTTGGACATGTCGAGGCCCAGAAGTTCTCGCGAAAGGTCCTTCAGCCCGTGCCGGTCGGTATAGGTGCGGGCCAGTTTGGAGGCGATTTTGGTGCAATAGACCGGGGTCGTCATCACGCCAAAGGCGTGCAGCAGGGCTGCCACATCAAAGCGGGCGAAGTGGAAGATTTTGGTGACGCCGGGGTCGGCCAGCAGGCGGGCCAGGTTGGGGGCGCCCTTCTGCCCGGCGGCAATTTGCACCACATCCGCCGTGCCATCGCCTGCTGACAATTGCACGACGCAGAGGCGGTCGCGGTAGGGCTTCAGGCCAAGGGTCTCGGTATCAATGGCCACACTGGTGCCAAATTTTGCATTGGCGGGCAAATCGCCGCGATGGTGACGGATGGTCATGGAATTGAAATGCCCCGGTGGAAAACATGGTTTGCAGCGACTGCCAGCAATTGCGGCTTGGCGCAACCTGCAGAGGCGGTCGCTGACCGCCTTTTTTGCTTCAAAGTTGCACTTGGCGGTCAGCGACCCCCGTTACAATTCACCTCTCACCCGATCAGCGGTGACCATGTCGGGTCGGAGGCAAAGCTCGGCGTCGGCACGGCAAATTCGCCTCGCCCGAAAATATCGACCATGAAAATATGCGGTCCGGCCTGGCCGCCGGGGTCGCGGAAGAACATGACAAACAGGCCGTTGGGGGCCCAGGTCGGGCCCTCATTGTGAAAGCCTTCGGTCAGGATGCGCTCGCCCGAGCCGTCCGGCTTCATCACGCCAATGCCAAAGCCGCCGCCCTTTTGCTTGGTAAAGGCGATGAGATCGCCCTTGGGCGACCAGACCGGGGTCGAATAGCGCCCTTCCCCAAACGAAATCCGGTTGGCGGTGCCACCCCCCGCACCCATCACGTAAATCTGCTGCGAGCCGCCGCGATCCGATTCAAACACAATGCGCGAGCCGTCGGGCGAATAGGAGGGCGAGGTGTCGATTGCCGCCGAATCCGACAGGCGGGTGGTCGAGCGCGAGCGCAGGTCCATGGCATAGAGGTTGGACGAATTACCCTGCGACAGCGACATGACAATCTTGCCGCCATCGGGCGAATAGCGCGGCGAAAAAGTCATGCCGGGAAAATTGCCAACCACTTCGCGCTGGCCAGTCTCGATGTTCATCAGATAGACTTTTGGATCACCGCCGCCAAAGGCCATGAACGTGACTTCCTGCGAATTGGGCGAAAAGCGCGGGGTGACAACCAGATCATCGCCCTTGGTGAGATATTTCACATTGGCCCCGTCCTGATCCATGATGGCGAGACGTTTGCGGCGGCGCTCCTTGGGGCCGGTTTCATCGACAAACACCACCCGGCTGTCAAAAAAGCCCTTTTCCCCGGTAATGCGGGTGAAAATCGCGTCTGAAATCAAATGGCCGACGCGGCGGGCATTATGCGCGTCGGTCACAAACTGCTGGCCTGCCGCCTGCTGGCCGCTGGCGACCTCCCAGAGCCGGAAGTCGGTGGCCAGCCGCCCGTCGCCACCGCGCAAGGTGCGCCCGGTAACAACATAATCGGCGGCAATGGTGCGCCAGGCGTCAATCTGCGGGGCTTGGTCGGGATTGGTGATCTGCTCGGGGAAGGTTTTGGGATCGACCGGGGCGAGGTAAACCGCGCGTCGGAAATTGTTGGCAAGGATGGCGGTGAGTTTTGCTCCGGCATCGCCCTCGCCCTGGAAGGTGGTGACGGCGACATTCACCGGCTTGAAATTGCCGCCGGGGCGCACCTGAATCACGGTATCATTGGCCTTGGCCAGCGAGGCGGTGCCAAGGGCGAGACTGCTGCCAATCAGGGCGCGCCGGGTGAGGGGGAAGTTCATGGGTTCAGGTCCTGGACTGGTTGATTCGGGGTTCTGGCAGGCACGTGCCAGTGAAGCAGAAACGGGTGAGGAAATGACGAATCAGGCATCGCCATCCAGGGTCATCTTCAGAACGGAATCCTTCCATTCGTCATAAAACGGCAACAGGCTGGGCGGTATCGGCACCGGGCCGCAATTGCGGATGGCGCGCAGGGCGCTGTCGGCCATGGCGCGGGCCTGCCCGTCACCGGGCTGATTGGCCAGCACCGGGTCGGCGGCGAGCGTGCCGTTCTGGCGGAAGTGCACGCGCACCAGCGGGCGGTAGGAGATGCCGGTATTCAAGGCGCTCTGGTCCCAGCAGCGGGCATAATGTTCCGACACCAGCCCGGCGAACTGGCCGCTCATGTTCTGCGACATTTTTGATGCCCGGGCTGTCGGCAAACCCGCCGCAGAGGTCGCGGCCGCAGCCGGCGACGCGGACGGCTTGCTGGTGGAGGCATTGGCTTGCAAGAGGCTGTTGATCGCGCTCGGGTCAAATGGTTTGGCGGAGGCCACCGGGGGGGGCGGGCGAATGTGTTTGGGCTTGGGTGTGGCGTCCGGGTTTGGCGTGGCCGCCGGGTCCGGCTTGCTGGCATCCAGCAGGCTGGCGACCTGGTCGAGCACCGGCTTGTCGGGCTTTGCCGCAAGCTTCGGCTTGTCCGGCACAGGTGGCGGATCGGGCTGCTTGGGCGCGACTGGTTTGGGCGGTGGCCTGGGCGGGTCCGGCACCGCCGCGACTGGCTTGACGGGGTCCGGGCGTGGCACCGGTTTGGGCGTAATTACCTCGGCCTCGGGTGGCGGGGGCTTGGGCGGATCAGGAGCGCGCACGACCGGAGGGGGCGGCACGGGTTTGGGGGTTGGCTCAACAGGGCGCACGACTGGCGGGGGAGCGGGCGGCTCAGGCTTGGGCTGCGGCGTGGCGATCTTTGCTGGCGGCGGCGCAGGTTCAGAGGCGTCTTCCGGCGGATCAATCCGTGGCCGCATCGGCGGCGGGGGCGGCGTGTCCTTCACGACCGGGTTCACCGGCACATCGGGCTTGATGTCGGCAATTTCTGCGGGCTTCACCGCCTTGATGGCCGGTTTGGGGTCCTTGCCCGGCTTTTCGCCCTTGGTGATCTGCTGGAATTGCGATTCCGAGATCATGTCCACCGGCACGCTTTCTGCCGCATCGTCAAATTTGGGGGCCTGCCAAAAACCGACAAGCGCCAGCACCAGCAGCCCGGCATGGGCAGCGCAGGAGACGATCAATCCTTTGTCGGGTTTCTTCAGTTCCAAAACCTCAATCTCACTTCGCTGCAGGAATGGTCACCAGCGCGGCCTTCTTGAAACCCGCAGCCTGGATCGAAGCAATTACTTCGGAAACACGGCCATAATTGGAGGCTTTGTCGCCGCGCACAAAAATCCGCTCGTCAAAGCCGTTCCTGGCCAGAATCATCAATTTGCCCGTCAGATCGGCCAGGGCTACTTTCTGGTCGGAAACGAAAATCTCGCCCTTGTCATCAATGGCAACAATGATGGGCTTTGCGTCCGGATTCACCGAACCCGCCGCCGTCTGCGGCAGGTCAATCGGCACGCCCGTTGACAGCAGCGGCGCAGCGACCATAAAGATGATCAGCAACACCAGCATCACATCAATGAACGGTGTCATATTAATGTCGGCCATCGCGCCATAGCGCGGCACGCCGCGCCTGCGCCTCCCGCCCTTGGCCCCTCCGCCCACTGCCATTCCCATCTCAAACCCTCAAGCAGCGCGGTCACGGTCAGATGACACGTGCTGGTCAATCTGCCGGGACAGGATGGAGGAAAATTCGTCGGCAAAGCCCTCAAGCTGGGCCCGCATCTGCGCCACCCGTCCCTGCAGGATGTTGTAGAAAATCAGCGCCGGGATAGCAGCAAACAGGCCGATGGCGGTGGCAAACAGGGCCTCGGCAATGCCGGGGGCGACGACGGCGAGCGAGGTATTTTTGGAGGCCGCAATCGAGCGGAAAGCCGTCATGATGCCCCAGACCGTGCCGAACAGGCCGACAAACGGCCCGGCAGAAGCAGTCGAGGCCAGCACCAGCAGGCTCGATTCCAGCCGCTCCACTTCGCGGGCGATCGTCACGTCCAGCACTTTTTCCAGCCGCGCCTGCAAGCCCATGAAAGAGGCTCCGGCGTTTTGCAGCGAGCGCTTCCATTCGCGCATCGCCGCCACAAACATCGCGCCCATGTCGGTGGTGGGGCGGGAAGACAGGGTGGCATACAGCTCGTCCAGCGACTGGCCGGACCAGAACACCTCCTCAAACCGGGCAATGGATTTGCGGGTTTGCGAATACAGCAGATATTTGTTGACGATGATCGACCAGCACCAGACCGAAGCGGCGAGCAAGCCGATCATCACCACCTTGACCACAAAATGCGCCGACCAGAACATGCCGAGCAGGGAAACTTCGGCGGGCGCAGACAGCGCACCCGACGCGACATCGGCTGGGTTCATCGGTTCAAATCCTCATGTCCTTTGAATGACGCGCTGCCTTGGGCGCGAAATCCGTCATTTCTGGGGCCTTTGCGAGGCGGCTCGGCGGGTATTTTGCACTGCAACAGGTTAAGGGCCGGTTAGGGTTAAGAGTGGATTGCGGGCGGCGTGAAAAGTGCCTGTCCCCCATACCCTGCCCGCTTCCAGCGCGTGACCACCTGGTCCAGCGTGGACAGGAAGGCCGAGCGGTCGCGGCCGGAAAACGGCGGCGGGCCGCCGGTGATCTCACCGGTTTCGCGCAGGTTCTGCATCAGGTTGCGGGTGGCCAGCACGAGGCCGATGGAGGCTTGCGTGAATTCCTTGCCGGTGGTGCCAATCACGGCGGCCCCGTTTTTCAGGCAGCGGCTGGCCAGCGGAATGTCGGCGGTGATGACCACGTCGCCGGGCCCGGCCCGCTCCGCAATCCAGTCATCGGCAATATCAGGCCCCGCCGGAACCACGACGCGCTCAATCCAGCCGGTACGGGGCACCTGCATATGAGCATTGGCCACCACAAACACTTTCAGCCCATAGCGCTCCGCCACTTTGTAAACCTGCTCCTTCACCGGGCAGGCATCGGCATCGATGTAGAGCAGGACGGGTTTGGCGGGAGGGGGCAATGGGGGTTCCTGTCAAATGGCGAAAGTTAGATCATGCCGGATAGCCTGCCTGGCGTTTTATAAACCCGGCCATTAAAGGAACGGCAAACGAATACTTGCCGTGCCGATTTTTGGGCGGTCTCAAATTTGAATTGCAACACGCGCTTTCTGGATTTCAGTGTCAAACACTTCCTGCGGAGTTTGGAAGTTCAGAACCGCGCGCGGTCGTGTGTTGAGGGCGTGGGCGATTTTGTCGAGGTCGCGCTGTGAATAGACGCTCAGATCAATGCCTTTGGGCAAATACTGGCGGATGAGGCCATTGCTGGCAGAGGTCCGGGCTGCCTGGTTCCCGGTGGATGCGAAAGGCCAATAGCGAGGCCGTGTGTTCGGATTTTTACGGGGCGACGAAGGCGGACGGGGCGAGGGGGGATGGCGAGCGAAGGCGATGCACCGCTGGATCAGAAACCAAACCACCGGCGTAGCGGCCTGGCGGATTTCGAATCGGGGGCGGGGCCAGGTTTATTTTAACTCGCAAGCAAATCCGCAAGATGGCGTTTTGCCGTTTCATTGCCCGCCTCGGCGCTTTTGCGATACCAGCGCACGGCTTCGGTTTTGTCCTGGCCGATGCCGTCGCCATGGTCGTAAGCGGAGCCAAGGTTGTACATCCCGGCAGCATTGCCCGCCTCGGCGCTTTTGCGGTACCAGCACACGGCTTCGGCTTTGTCCTGGCCGATGCCTTTGCCGTAATCGTATGCGTAGGCAAGGATGAACATCCCTTTGGCATCGCCCGCCTCGGCGCTCTTGCGGTACCAGCGCAAAGCTTCGGCCTTGTCTTCGTCGATGCCGTTGCCATGCTCGTAAGCGTACCCCAGATTGACCATCGCTACGGTTTCACCCGCCTCGGCGCTTTTGCGGTACCAGCGCACGGCTTCGGCAGTATCTTGATCGATGCCGTAGCCATTGTTGTAGGCGTACCCAAGGTTGAACATGCCGGAGACATCGCCTGCCTCGGCGCTTTTGCGATACCAGCGCACGGCTTCGGCTTTGTCCTGGCCGATGCAGATGCCATGCTGGCAAGCGAACCCAAGGTTGTTCATCCCCGTGGCATTGCCTGCCTCGGCGCTTTTGCGATACCAGCGCACGGCCTCTGCTTCGTCCTGGCCGATGCCTTCGCCTTTGCGGTACATATAGCCGACGTAATTCAGCGATTCAGCATGGCCCAGGGCAGCGGCCTTGCGAAACCAATTTAGAGCGGAAGTGTCATCTGCCGGTTCGCCATCGAGGCCAAGATAGTATTTCTCACCAGTTTCAAAAGCTTGATGCGCCCGCATTTGCTTGACATGATCATAGGGGCCACCCTCGTATTCGTAGAGATCGAGCATGTGGATTTTGGAGAAATTCATCTGCTCCGGCGCGAAGATCATTTTCGCCTGGCGGGCAGATTCAGCAAATGAATCACGCGAGAGGTCCGCATAATGCGGGTATTGGCTCGCGCCGAACAGGATGACGGCGAGATCGCCCAGTTCCGGCGGGCGGTCGTCGGCGGCACCGACCCGGCTTTCGCCATAATGCAGCAGCACGCCGGCATCGGTCTTCACCTCGATCAGCGTGTGGTATTTGCGCTGCACAAAGCCAATCGCATCATCGAAAATGCGCGGGACGTGCTTGATGGCTGCTCTGGCTGCATGTTCGCCCAGCACCTTGCCGAAACCGCTGCCCGCGCCCTCCGCCATCTTCTGCGCCGCTGCCCAGCCCAAAGCGCCGAGGCCGACGAGAAGGCTGGCCCCGAAATCCATATTTTCGCTATCGCGTTCCAGCGCGACATCCTGCGGCGGCGCGCCTGCGCGGACAAATTCGAGCCGCAAATCGTCGAGGATGGCCGCCCGGAGTTCTGGACTGGCCTGCGGCAAAGAAATGCTGAGCGACGAAACGGACATGGTTTTCACCCCCGTAATAAGTATAATTTCAGCCTTCGACGATGGCAATGGTTGTCATGGCGTCGTTCGTTGGCCTGAGGATCGTTTTTGGAAGCCTCCGGCAGGCATCCATCATGGATACCCTCCTGGTATGCTCCTTGCTTGACCGCACGCCAGGATTGATTGCAGAATGCCTTATTCGGGCGAAAGGCGGCGGGGCTTGGCACAGGCGGTTTGCTTTGACGAAATGACACTGGCGGATGGCTCCCACCGTGCGGTCTACAACCGGGTGGCGCGATGGCTTGAGCAATCGCCCGGTGAATTGCTGGCCTCGCGCCGGGCGCAGGCGGAATTGCTGTTCCGGCGCATCGGCATCACCTTTGCGGTGTATGGCGAGAAGGATGCGGGCGAGCGGCTGATCCCGTTTGACATTATTCCCAGGGTGATCGCGCGGACGGAATGGACGCGGCTGGAACAGGGGCTGGTACAGCGCGTCCGGGCGCTCAACCTCTTCCTCGCCGATATCTATGGGGCGCGCGAGATTCTGCGCGCCGGAATTGTCCCGTCCGGCCTCGTGTTCCAGAACCCGCATTTCCGCCCGGAAATGGCGGGGCGCAAAGTGCCGCACGATATTTACGTGCATATTGCCGGCATCGACATTGTCCGCATTGATGCCGATGATTTCTATGTGCTGGAGGACAATGCCCGCACGCCCTCGGGCGTTTCCTACATGCTGGAAAACCGCGAGGTGATGATCCGCCTCGCCCCCGAACTTTTTGCCGCCCACCGTGTCGCGCCGGTCGAGAATTATCCGGACCATTTGCTGGCCACCCTGCGCTCGGTTGCACCCGCCGCCGCCGGGGCCGAGCCAGTGGCGGTGCTGCTGACGCCGGGCCAGTATAATTCGGCCTATTACGAGCATTCTTTCCTCGCCGACAAGCTCGGGATCGAACTGGTCGAGGGGTCCGATCTGGTCGTGCGCGATGATGTCGTGTTCATGCGCACCACCCAGGGGCTGAAGCGGGTGGACGTGATCTACCGGCGGCTGGACGATGATTTTCTCGATCCTTTGGCGTTTCGGCCCGACTCGACCCTGGGCGTGCCAGGCCTGATGGGGGCCTATCTGGCGGGCAATGTCACGCTGGCCAATGCGGTCGGCACCGGGGTGGCGGATGACAAGGCGATCTACACATACATGCCCGATATCATCCAGTTTTATCTCGGCGAGAAGCCGCTGCTGAAAAACATCACCACCCACCGTTGCCGCGAACCGGAGACTCTGAAATATGTGCTCGACAATCTGGACCAGCTGGTGGTGAAGGAGGTCAATGGTTCGGGCGGCTACGGCATGCTGGTTGGCCCCCATGCCAGCAAGGCCGAGATTGAGCTGTTTGCCAAAAAGCTGCGGCATGATCCGGGTAATTACATTGCCCAGCCCACGCTGCGGCTCTCGACCTGCCCGGCCTCGTTAGATACGGGCATTGGCCCGCGCCATGTCGATTTCCGCCCGTTTGTGCTCTCCGGCTCGGATGGCGTGCGGGTCGTGCCCGGCGGATTGACGCGGGTGGCGCTGAAGGAGGGGTCGCTTGTGGTCAATTCCAGCCAGGGCGGCGGCACGAAGGACACCTGGATTATCGACGACCTTGAGAATGCAGGTTAAACCACGCCATGCTGTCACGCACCGCCGACAATCTGTACTGGCTGGCCCGCTATATGGAGCGCGCCGATTTCCTCGCCCGCATTGTCGAGGCCACCCAAAGGCTGGCTGCCTTGCCGCGAATGTATTCGGGGGCGGGCACGGAATGGGAGAGCGCGCTGGAATCAGCCGGGGCCGCCGACGAGTTCCATGAAAAACACCCAGAAGCGACCGAGGCGCTGGTGGTGGAATATTTGACGTTTGACCCCGAAAACCCGTCCTCGATCCGTAATTGCATCGAAATTGCCCGACGCAATGCCCGCGCCGTGCGCACCGCCCTGACGGTGGAAATGTGGGAGGCAATCAACGGGGCCTGGCTGGAACTGAAGCGGTTCGAGGATGCCAAGACCAAAAAAGGCTCGATCAACCGCGAAGACCTGGCCAAATTTCTCGATTTCATCAAGCAGACTTCGCTGCAGTTTGACGGCTCGGCCTATCGCACCATGCTGCGCAATGACGGCTACTGGTTCTCCCGCCTCGGCCTTTACATCGAGCGGGCCGATAATACGGCGCGGATTCTGGACGTGAAATACCATGTGCTGCTGCCAGAATCAGAAGCGGTCGGCGGCTCGCTCGACTATTTCCAGTGGACGGCGATCCTGCGCGCCGTGTCGGCGCTGACGGCCTATCACTGGATCTACCGCGAGAGCATCAAGCCGTGGCTGATTGCCGACATGCTGATCCTCAAGCCGGAAATGCCGCGTTCGCTGCTGGCCTGCTACCAGAATGTGGCGGAATATCTGGATTTGATTGGCAAATCCTACGGGCGGCAGGGCAAGGCGCAGCGCCACGCCCGCGATGTCCGGGCCCGGCTGGAACAGGCCAGCATCAAGGATATTTTCCAGAACGGGATGCACGAGTTCATCTCGAATTTTGTCGCCGACAATGACCAGCTTGGCGATGAAATATCGGCCCAATATCTCACACTCTGAGGCGAAGATGCGGCTGATAATCCAGCAGGACCTTGTGCAGGCGTTTGAAACCCCGGCCCGCGCGCTGAACGGGATCATCCGCCTGACGCCACGCAGCCATGCCGCCCATCACGTCATTCGCTGGCGGCTGGACATTAATACCGACAGCGAGGTTCGCACCGGCGAGGACGCCTGGGGCAATATCGTCCACAGCTTTTCCGTCGATGGCCCGCTGGCCCGGCTGGCCATCCGGGTCGAGGGAGAGGTGGAGACGCAGGATGTCGCCGGAGTCGTCACTGGCGCGGCTGAACGCTTTCCGCCCGAATTCTATCTGCGCGAGACCCCCGCCACCCGTCCCGACGACCGGCTGCGGCAACTGGCGCGGGAAGGCGCAGCCCATCTGGAGAGCGGGCTGGAACGGCTGCACGCCCTGATGGATCTGCTGCATGGCGGCAAGGACAGGTTGGCGGAGGCCGCGGAGCTGGCGCATCAATTTATCGCATGTGCCCGTTTTCTGGGCATACCGGCCCGTTTTGCCAGCGGCTATGTGCTGGCCGCCACCAGCGGAGCCCCGCACGCGTGGGCCGAGGCCCATGTGCCCGGCATCGGCTGGATTGGCTTTGACGCGGCCTTTGGCATCTGCCCGCGCGACGGACATGTGCGCGTTGCCTGCGGGCCGGATTTCCTCGCCGCCGCTCCCTGGCGCTGCAGCCAGCAAAACGGCCTGCCCGTCGCCCCGGTGGCGCAGGCCATTGTGCGCCAGGCCGCCTGGCAGGGCCAGTCCTGACTGATTCGGACGGCTTGCTGCCAATGGCCCCAGAATTAACCCTTCGTTAAGGTTTACCGCCGAAGCTTGCCGCGCTGGCAACACCCGGGCTTTTTGCAAGGCTGCGGGCCATTCTGCACCGCCGGGTGAGTCTGCTGAATCATTTGCGGCTATTTCTTCATGTTTCGCGTTAAGGCCAGAAAATCACCGATTCGACCCTTGATGCAATTGTTTGCGTGAAAAATCACAATCCTTCCCGCCAAGCTTGCGTTGCGGAAAGAGAATTTGTTAACCATTGCTGGTTATGTTTGAGAAACAAGTTTTAGCGAGTGCTTAAACCAATTTTTGGCCGCGCTGCTGAAGTCCGGTTCCGGCAAATGTGCCGCAATCGTACACTTCGGGGCAAGGGTGGGGACCTGACATGCGGGTTTTACTGATTGAAGATGACCGCGCCACGGCGCAAAGCATCGAACTGATGCTGAAGTCAGAGAATTTTAACGTTTATGCGACCGACCTTGGCGAAGAAGGCATCGATCTGGGCAAGCTGTATGATTATGACATCATCCTGCTGGACCTGAACCTGCCGGACATGTCGGGCTACGAGGTGCTGCGCACCCTGCGCGTCGCCAAGGTCAAGACGCCGATCCTGATCCTGTCAGGGCTGGCCGGCATTGAGGACAAGGTGAAGGGCCTCGGCTTTGGTGCCGATGATTACCTGACCAAGCCGTTCCACAAGGACGAACTGGTGGCCCGCATCCACGCCATCGTGCGCCGCTCCAAGGGCCATGCCCAGTCGGTCATCAACACCGGCGATCTTCTGGTCAACCTTGACCAGAAGACGGTGGAAGTGGCTGGTTCCCGCGTGCACCTGACCGGCAAGGAATACCAGATGCTGGAGCTGCTGTCCTTGCGCAAAGGCACGACCCTGACCAAGGAAATGTTCCTCAACCACCTCTATGGCGGCATGGACGAACCGGAGCTGAAAATCATCGACGTGTTCATCTGCAAGCTGCGCAAGAAGCTGGCGAACGCCTCGAATGGCCGCAACTACATCGAAACCGTCTGGGGCCGCGGCTATGTGCTGCGCGAACCCACCGAAAGCGAAGACCGGATCACCGCCTGATTCTGCTCCGCTGCAATGCTCTAAAAAGGCCCCGCCCGTGCGGGGCTTTTTTATGGGCGGTGCGGCGCGCGGGCGGCCTATGCTCAGGATTTGAGGGGCTCGCCAAATCCGGGCGCCGGGTCCCGCGAACCGGGGGGATCGCAGTCCGGATGCCGCCAGCCAGTCAAGCCGTTTGCTGATCATGATTGCCCGACCAGCCTGAGGGCGGGGCGGGCGGGAATGGCAGCCGCCTTGACTCCAATCGAGCCCTGAAACGGCAACAGCTTGATCCCGGCCCCGGCACCGGCCAGCGTTTCAGTGGCACCCAGCACGAGATAGCCGCCCGACGCGAGCATGGGGACCATCCGGTCCATCACCCGGCGGCGAGCGGCGGCATCAAGATACATCAGCACGTTCCGGCACAAGATCACGTCAAAAGTCCCCAGCCGCGAGAAATCACTGATCAGGTTCATCTGGCGGAAGCCCACGCGCGCCTTGACATGCTCGGCCAATTGCCAGTTTTCGCCGTCGCGGCGGAAATAACGCAGGAGGTAGCTGATCGGGAGGCCGCGCTGCACTTCAAACTGCGAGTAGATGGCCTGCCTGGCGCTCTCCGTGACCTTGCAGGAAAGGTCGGTCGAGAGCACATCGACATTCCAGCCCTGCAGCTTGCGGGCTTCATCGTCCAGCACCATCGCCAGCGAATAGGCTTCCTGCCCGGTGGAACCGGCGGCACACCAGATGCGCAGGCGCTTGGTATCAGCCCGCTCGCTGATCAGTTTGGGTAGCATGAGGGTGCGGAATTGCTCGAAAATCATGCGGTCCCGGAAGAAGAAGGTCTCGTGGGTGGTCATGGCTTCGAGCGCGGCCTGCGTCAAAAGCGGATCTGGCCGCATTTGCAATTCGGCGACCAGGGCCTCGACACTGGCATGGCCGCGGCTGCGGGCCAGCGGTGCCAGCTGGTCTTCCGCCAGAAACAGCTTTGACGGATCAAAAGCCAGGCCAGCATTCTCGGACAGGAAGCGCTGCAGCGCCTTGACATAGGGCATCATGACGCCACCCGGCGCTGTCCGGCCACCAGCAGGCCGCCAATCGCCGAAGAAATGCCGGACAATGGCAGGATCGCGCTGGCCAAACCACCTCTGGCGACAGCACCGGGCATGCCCCAGACGGTGCTGGTCGCCTCATCTTGAACAATCAGGCTGCCACCGGCATCGGCAATGGCTTGTGCGCCCAGAAATCCGTCGCGGCCCATGCCGGTCAGCACCAGGCCGAGGGTTTCCTGCTTCAGCGATTTGGCTGCGGAGCGGAACAGCTCGTCCACCGACGGCTTGCAGAAGTTCTGCGGTGGCCCGTCGTAATGCACCAGAACCAGCGAAGTGCCCGCACGCATAACCCGGATGTGCTGGGAATCGGGCGCGAAGAAAATCGTCCCCGGCAGCAGCTTTTCACCATTGATGGCAGTGCGGGCCGGCATTTTGGACACAGCTGCAATGTGGCAGGCCACCACGCGGGCAAAATCGGGCGGCATGTGCAAAACGACGACAATGGGGATCTGGCGCAGCCATTCGCTGGCGTCCGACAGCACCATGGCCAGCGCCTGCGGGCCGCCGGTGGAAGCGCCGATCAGCAGGGCGCGCGGCGCGATGGGGGAAAACCGCCGCAATACCGGCGCTGCCGGTCGCGGTGGTGGAACGATGGGGGCTTCTGCGGCAAACATGGCCATGGGCACTCAACTCAACTCTCTACAACCAACGCTGGAAATCAGGCGACCAAGCCGATTTCCTCAAATTTGGACTGGACGATTTCCTTGTCAAACGGCTTCATGATGTATTCATCCGCCCCGGCATGCATGGCGCGGGCGATATGGGCGACATCATTTTCCGTGGTGCAGAACACGACTTTGGGACGGGCACCGCCCGGCATCTTGCGCAATTCGCGCAAAAATTCGAAGCCGTCCATCACCGGCATGTTCCAGTCCAGCAGAATCGCGTCCGGCATCAGGAATGAACAGGCCGCCAGAGCCTTGCGGCCATCTTCCGCCTCGGCGGTCTGGAACCGCATTCCTTCGAGAATCCGTGTGGCTACCTTGCGGATCACGGCGGAATCATCGACGACGAGAATCTGTTTCATGCTTGTGCTCCGTTTGGCTTCAACAAAATAAGGTGCAAATATGAATAATTCGAATGCGGCCAGGTTAAATTTCAGGCAGCTTCTGCCGCCGCCGGATTCAGGTCAAAGACCGCAGCCATATCGAGAATGCTGACAATCCCGTCATCCAGGCGGCAAACGGCATGGGTCAGTTTGGCCCGCGCGTCCGGCATGTGGCGGGGCAAGGCAATACGGGAATCGGGGGCCAGCCGGACGACATCCCCAGCCTTGTCGACCACCAAAGCCAGGGCTTCGCCCCGGTGTTCAATGCCAATCGCCATCAGTTCGCCCCCCGGCAACGGCGGGAGCCCAAGGCGGCGGCGCAGGCTGACGGCGGTGACAATCCGTCCGCGCAAGTTGAGCAGGCCGGCAATCGCGGGCGGGGCCAGCGGCACCGGCGTCATGGTTTCGATCGAGAACACCGTCTGCACGCAGGCGACAGGTATTCCGAACAACTCGTCTCCGACCAGCACAGTGAACACGCGGTCATCAATCACTTCGGCCAGGCGCTGTTCGCGCCGCTCGGAAGTGTTGTTCGGCCTCCGGGCGTTGTTCATGCGGCAGCTCCGGCCATGTAGCGGTGTTCCAGCGCCTGCCCGGCCAGCATGGCAGGGTCCAGCACCTGCGCCAGCGCCTTGACCAGGGCAGGCCGGTCAAACTTGCCGACAGCCATCCGCATGCCGCTGGCCTTGGCCGCCTCATGCACGGAGGGGCCGGTATAGGCGGCCAGCGCAATGAGCGGCGGGGACGGGCGGCCGGGGTCGGCCAGCGCACGGTCGCGCAGGGTTTCGGCAAACGTGTAACCATCCATGTCCGGCATGTCGGTATCGGTGACTACCACATCGAAATGCTGGCCCTTCTCGATCATGGCGAGGGATTCGGCAGCTGAGCCGGCGGTCGTCACATTATAGCCCGCCACGGACAGCACCGGCCCCAGCATGTCGCGGAAAAACAGCTTGTCATCCACCAGCAGCACATGGAACCGCTTCGCCTGCCCGCGCGCAAAGGCATGGGGCCGGGCCAGTTGCATGAAATAGGGCGCATCCATGATTTCAACGGCCTCATTGCCGAGCTGCGCCATGCCCAGCACGCCGGGCCGGCCACCGCCAATCTGGATGTCGAGATGTGCTTCAATGATATCATGCACATCCGAGATCAGCAGGCCCATGGGCTCGCCGCCTACTGCAATGACAAGAACCGGCAAGCGTGTGGCCCCGGCCGCGAAAATATCCTCGCCCGCAGCCACCAGCGGCATCAGGCGGCCCTGAAATGGCATGACGAGGCGGTCTTCGCTCATCGAGATCAACCGGGCGTCGATCTCTTCGACCCGGGTGATGAGGGAAAGCGGCAGGGCTTTCTTGGCACCTGCCCCGGCCCGGAACAGGATCAGCCGGGTCTTGGGCGCTGCGGCGTCGCTGGCGTCCTCCTCTTCCGGATTTCTGAAATCGTCGCGGTCCTCAAGGCCGAGGCTGCGCGCCAGGCCGCCCGGATCCAAGATCATCACCACCGCACCATCGCCCAGAATGGTGTTGCCGGAGAACAGTGGCATCGAGCCAATCAGCCCGCC
>JAYVYA010000007.1:0-5265 GCA_043784745.1 Hyphomicrobiales bacterium | reverse complement strand
GTGGGGCGTTTGCCGGGCTGGACCGGATTATTTCCGCCCGCGGCAAGGGCACGTCGATTGGCTTTGCTGCCACCGTCAAGGCCCCTGATGACCGCCGCGTCGGCGAAATCTTCCGCAAGGTCGAGCCGGAAGATCTGCTCAAGTTTGGCCTGATCCCGGAATTCGTTGGTCGGCTGCCGGTCATCGCGACGCTGGAAGACCTGGACGAGGAAGCGCTGAAGAAGATTTTGACCGAGCCGAAGAATGCGCTGGTCAAACAATATCAGCGCCTGTTCGAGATGGAAAATACCGAGCTGACCTTTCAGGACGAGGCGCTGAACGTGGTCGCCAAAAAGGCGATCGAACGCCGCACCGGCGCGCGCGGCCTGCGCTCGATCATGGAAAGCATTTTGCTGGACACCATGTTCGACCTGCCAGGGCTCGACGGGGTTGAGCAGGTGGTGATCGGGCCAGAAGTGGTCGATGGCAAGGCCCGTCCGCTCTATATCTATTCTGACAAGGCAGGCGCAGCCAGCGCCTGACAACAAGTCTGTGGAGGCGGGCGCGGGACCCTTGAAACCGCCTCAGCCGCACGCCATTTCAGGGAGGTGTTAGGGTCGCAGGTGCCTCTTGAGAGGGCCTGACGACAGGGGCCGATGCCACAACCTCCCCGGTTTTGGCGCAGTCCTGCTCAGCGTGCGGCTTTCCCGTAAAGCGCCCGCCGGAGAAATTTCAGACAGGACAAGAAAATGGCCAGCAACAAAAAATCCCCCATCGTCGCCGGTTCGATCGAGAGCTACCCGGTTCTCCCCTTGCGTGACATTGTCGTCTTCCCCTTCATGATTGTGCCGTTGTTCGTGGGTCGCGAAAAGTCGATCCGTGCCTTGGAAGAGGTGATGCGCTCGGACAAGCACATCCTGCTGGCGACACAGATCAATGCGTCCGATGATGATCCCAAGGCCGATGCGATTTTCACGACCGGTACGCTGGCCACCGTTTTGCAATTGTTGAAATTGCCCGATGGCACCGTCAAGGTGCTGGTCGAGGGCGTTGCCCGCGCCAAAGTCGGCCGCTATACCCGGATTGACGATTTTTATGAGGCCGATGCTGAAGTGCTGGTGGATGAGCCCGTCGACAAAGTGGAAGTCGAAGCCCTCGCCCGCTCGGTTGCCAGCGAGTTTGAAGGCTATGTCAAGCTCAACAAGAAAATCGCGCCTGAAGTGGTGGCGGCGGTGGGGCAGATCGACGATTACGCCAAGCTCGCCGACACCGTCGCCTCGCATCTGGCTGTGAAAATCAGCGACAAGCAGGCGATTCTTGAAATCCCCTCGGTTTCGAAGCGCCTGGAAAAGTGCCTTGTCCTGATGGAGAGCGAAATCTCGGTATTGCAGGTGGAAAAGCGTATCCGCACCCGTGTCAAGCGGCAGATGGAGAAGACCCAGCGCGAATATTATCTCAACGAGCAGATGAAGGCGATCCAGAAGGAACTTGGCGACAATGAAGAGGGTGCCAAGGACGATCTCGCCGAAATCGAGGAGAAGATCAAGACCACCAAGCTCAGCAAGGAAGCGCGCGACCGTGCCACGGCGGAGCTCAAAAAGCTGCGCCAGATGTCGCCAATGTCGGCTGAATCCACCGTTGTGCGGAACTACCTCGACTGGATTCTGTCAATTCCGTGGAACAAGCGCACCAAGGTCAAGAAGGACCTGCCCGCAGCCGAAGCCCTGCTGAATGCCGATCATTTCGGTCTCGAAAAGGTCAAGGAACGGATTGTCGAATATCTGGCCGTGCAGCAGCGCGCCAACAAGCTGACCGGGCCGATCCTCTGCCTCGTGGGCCCGCCCGGCGTCGGCAAGACCTCGCTGGGCAAGTCGATTGCCAAGGCGACTGGGCGCGAATTCGTGCGCATGTCGCTCGGCGGCGTGCGCGACGAGGCTGAAATCCGGGGCCACCGGCGCACTTATATCGGTTCGATGCCGGGCAAGATCATCCAGTCGATGAAGAAAGCCAAGGCATCCAACCCCTTGTTCCTGCTTGATGAAATCGACAAGATGGGCCAGGATTTCCGGGGCGATCCCTCTTCTGCCCTGCTGGAAGTGCTGGACCCCGAGCAGAACTCGACCTTCAATGACCATTACCTTGAAGTCGATTATGACCTTTCGAACGTCATGTTCGTCACCACGGCCAATACGCTTAACATCCCCGGCCCGCTGATGGACCGGATGGAGATTATCCGTATCGCGGGCTATACCGAGCAGGAAAAGCTGGAGATTGCCAAGCGCCACCTCATTCCCGCCGCCGTGAAAAAGCACGGGCTGACGGCCAAGGAGTTTGTGCTGGAAGATTCGGCCCTGCTGATGCTGGTGCAGCGCTATACAAGGGAGGCCGGCGTGCGTAATCTGGAGCGGGAAATTTCCAATCTGGCGCGCAAGACCGTCAAGCAGATTTTGACCACCGACCAGAAAAAAATAGTGGTCACGGCAGAAAATGTGCCCGATTTCCTCGGCGTGCCAAAATACCGCTTTGGCGAAGCCGAGAGCGAGGATCAGGTCGGTGTGGTCACCGGCCTCGCCTGGACCGAAGTCGGCGGCGAATTGCTGACAATAGAAGGGGTGATGATGCCCGGCAAGGGCAAGATGACGGTGACCGGCAATCTCAAGGATGTGATGAAGGAATCGATTTCCGCCGCCGCATCCTATGTCCGCTCGCGCGCCATTGATTTTGGCATCGAGCCGCCGTTGTTTGACCGGCGGGACATCCATGTGCACGTACCCGAAGGGGCCACTCCCAAGGACGGGCCGTCGGCGGGCGTCGCCATGGCCGTGGCCATTACCTCGGTATTGACGGGCATTCCCGTGCATCGCGACATTGCGATGACCGGTGAAATCACGCTGCGGGGCCGGGTGCTGCCCATTGGCGGCCTCAAGGAAAAGCTGCTGGCCGCCCTGCGCGGCGGGCTGAAGAAGGTGCTGATCCCCGAAGAAAACGCCAAGGATTTAGTGGACCTTCCGGCCAGCGTCAGAAATGCGCTGGAAATCGTGCCCGTGTCGCGCATGGAGGAAGTGCTGAGGCATGCCCTCGTGCGCCAGCCTGTGCCGATCACCTGGGAAGAGGAGCTGCCGGTCAAGGGCCAGAGACCGTCCGTGCTGGTTGGGGATGAAGAATCCTCAGGCATCGTCGCCCATTAAGGCAAGACAGGTGAATTGGGGCGCAGACGCGTTGCGTTTGCGCCCTTTTTCATGGATATCAAGACCATTCCCGAATGAGTCCCGTCGCGTGCGGCCATTTGGGATGACATGCGGCAATGGGTCGGGAGCAGCAGGCTTTCCCCGCCTCTGCCGCAGGAAATGCCGCCCCGTGGCGCACAACCGGCAGAGCGGTAACGCTTGCCCAAAATTCAGGAACAATCAAATGAACAAAGCAGACCTCGTGGATCACGTTGCCGCATCGGTTAATCTCTCCAAGGCCGATGCCGCTTCGGCGCTGGAAGCGGTGATGAGCGGCATCACCAAGGCTCTGAAGCGCGGCGAGGACGTGCGCCTGGTCGGGTTCGGCACCTTTGCCCCAAAATACCGCGAGGCGGGTGTGGGCCGCAACCCCAAGACCGGGGAAGTGTTGCAGCTGGCTGCGTCAAAGAGCGCCAGCTTCAAGCCCGGCGCTGGCCTCAAGGAGGAGTTGAACAACAGCTAGGCGCATCCGCAAACCCGGCGACCGGCTGCGACAGGTGCAGGCGGTGTTTTTCCGCAATGACGCTTGGAAGATGGCGGTCCTTACCTTACAAGGGCTTCACAGGGGCGGTTAGCTCAGTTGGTAGAGCATCTCGTTTACACCGAGAGGGTCGGCGGTTCGAGCCCGTCACCGCCCACCATTTCCCGGAGAACGGGCATGTTTGTTGGCAAGTGGTTGGGTTTCTTGCGGCTGGCCGCATGGTTTGTGCTGCTGGCCCCAATGGTGCCGGCGCAAGCACAGGACATGGCCTTCCGGCTGGTGGATGTCGGCTCCACCGGCAAATGCGGCGACAAATGCCCGCAAATCATTGCTGCGGAAGGCGATATCATTGATTCGACCCCGCAGGTTTTCTACGATTTCATCAAGAGCCATGCCAGCGACCAGCGGCTGCGCGCCGTGATGGTGGTGCACTCGCCCGGTGGCAATGTCGTGGCATCCCTGCGGCTGGGCTTTGTGCTGCGCCAGGCTGGCCTCGCCGTGGTTGTTGCCCGGGCGCGCGATGCGTCCGGCGGGCTTTCCGCCGGGCGCTGCTACTCGGCCTGCGTCTATGCGCTGATGGGCGGCAAGACGCGGATTGTCCCGCCCGAAAGCGAAGTGGGCGTCCACCGCTCCTTCATTCCGCGCTATGGCGAGGAATCCAAGCGCGAAGGCCCGGACGGTCCGCCGCAGATTGATGTGGTTTTCTCGCGCAAACTGCTGGGCGAATATTCAAAGCGCATGGGCGTGGGCATCGGTCTGGTCGATGAAGCCCTGCGCACCAACCCCAATTCCATCCACATACTGACACGCGAGGAAATTGCGCGCTGGCGGCTGGCGCGGGCCAAGCTGTAAAAATCGGCCAAACGCCGATTGGGCTTGACTTGGTGGCCTGTCCGCCTTATCCCGCAATTCTCCGGTTTTGAAGCGCGCAGCGCCTCAAATCTGCGGGGGAGTAGCTCAGTTGGTTAGAGCGCCGGCCTGTCACGCCGGAGGTCGCGGGTTCAAGTCCCGTCTCTCTCGCCATTTCGGTGGCTTGCCTGAAATCCAGATGTTTTTGCCTTTTTCAGGGCCAGAGGCTGCGGCAAACTTGCCGTCCACGTGATTTTGCCCGCTTGCGGCTTGCACCACCGGGTGCACTGCGGTAGTGCTCTGTGGTCCTTCAAGAGTGCTCCCATGCCCGATTTGCTCAGTCAATATCTGCCGCTGGTGATTTTCATTGCCCTGGCCGGGGCAATCTCCGGTGCGCTGCTGGTCGTGCCGTTTCTGGTGGCCTTTCAGGCCCCCGATTCGGAAAAGCTCTCGGCTTATGAATGCGGCTTCAATGCCTTTGACGATGCGCGGATGAAATTTGATGTGCGGTTTTACCTGGTGTCGCTGCTGTTCATTATTTTTGATCTGGAAGTGGCCTTCCTTCCTCTTCCCTTGGGCCATTGCCTTCCGGCGCTCGCTTCGGGATCGATCCCGCGGTCGCGCGGTCGATCCAGCCGGGCAGCAATATCGAAATCGCGGGCGCGCAAGGCGCGGCGCCGTTCACCGTCCCGGTGCTGTCGATAGACCGGATCGTCGATGCGGCGACCA
>JAYVYA010000006.1:0-3025 GCA_043784745.1 Hyphomicrobiales bacterium | reverse complement strand
GCGCAAATATTGCTCTACCCCGTCACCGATCATTACTCAGTTGAGCGGCCTTCCTGGCAGCAGCGCGGCAAAGGTTGCGGTCTCACCCGCGACGCGATGAGGTGGTTTTGGGATTTGTACCTGGCGCATCCGGACGAAGGTGCCCACCCGCATGCATCGCCGATGCGGGCCAAAAGCCTTGCCAGATTGCCCAAAGCCTATGTCATCACGGGCGAATACGATCTTTTGCGTGACGAGGGCGAGGATTATGCGCAACGGCTGAAACAGGCGGGCGTCGCCGTGGACAGCGTCCGCTACGACGACATGAACCATGGCTTTCTCAACTGGGTCGGCCTGGTCGACCGCTCGACACAGGCGATGGATGCGATCTGCGCCTGGCTGAAAAAATCCTTGTGAACCTGCGCCTGACCAGCTGAGGAGGCAAACATGACCAGCCCATCTGCAACAGACCAGCTTGGTCTTAAAGGCCGCACCTGCGTAGTCACCGGTGCGGGCAGCGGCATCGGGCGCGCCATTGCGCTGGCTTTGGCACAGGCCGGTGGCCGCGTTGCGATCCTTGACCGCTCGGTCGATGGCAGTGCCGAAACATTGCAGCAGATCGAGGCGGCGGGCGATATGGGCCTGGCCATCGGTTGCGACGTATCGGAACCCGCCAGCGTCAACGCTGCGGCGGAGACAAGCGCCCGGCATTTCGGCCCCTGCGCCGTGCTGGTCAACAATGCCGGGATGATCCGGGTTGGCGCCCTTGAAACGCTGTCGCTTGCCGACTGGAACATGGTGCTTTCGGTCAACCTCACCGGTTATTTTCTATGCGCGCAAGCATTTGGGGCGCAGATGCGCACGGCGGGCAAAGGCTCCATCATCCACATTGCCTCGATCGCTGCAACCCATGCCACGCCATTCACCGGGGCCTACAGCGTTGCCAAGGCGGGTGTGACCATGCTGTCGCGGCAATTGGCCATCGAATGGGGCGGGCACGGCATCCGCAGCAATGTCGTGCATCCCGGCATGATCCTGACACCCTTGTCGCAATCGATGTATGACCAGCCCGGCGTCAGCGAGCGGCGCAGCGCGGCTATTCCGGCGGGGCGGATCGGGCGTCCCGAGGATGTCGCCGAGGCCGTCGCGTTTTTGGCCAGCGACCGCGCCGCCTATATCAGCGGCGGCGAAATCACCGTAGATGGCGGTTTTACGCGGATGCTGATGGATTTGATCCCGCGGGCTGGCTATGAAAAGCCGGCCGGTTGAACCGCCAGGACGGCGGTGCAGTTGGCTTGTTCCGCCGCCTCAGGCTTCCGCTCCCAGATAGGCTGCGATGACGGTCTTGTCGTCCTGGACCTGGCGCGGTGTGCCATCGGCGATCTTGCGGCCGAAATCCAGCACGACGATTTTGTCGGAAATATCCATGATCACCGGCATGTCATGCTCGACCACCAGAAAACTGACGCCGAGCCGGTCGCGAACGTCGCGGATCAGCGCCACCATCCGGGTTTTCTCGGCCCGGCTCATCCCGGCCATCGGCTCGTCGAGCAGGATCAACTGCGCCTGCTGCATCAGCGCCCGCCCGAATTCCACCTGCTTTTGCAGGCCATAGGGCAATTCCCCCGGCAGCGACCCGGCCACATCCGACAGGCCGAGAAACCCCAGAATATCGCCCGCCCGCGTCCGTGCCGCCCGCTCCTCGCGCCGGGCGCGCCAGCCGAGCAATGCCCCTTCCAGCAAGCCGGATGCGCCATGCCGGTAAGCGCCGACCAGCAGGTTTTCCAGCACGGTCAGGCCCTGGAACAAGGCCAGGTTCTGGAAGGTGCGGGCAATGCCGGCCTGCGCGATCCGGTGCGGCGGCAGGCCCGTGATATTTTGCCCCAGAAAGGTGACGGTGCCTGAAGTTGGCCGGTACATGCTGGTGATGCAGTTGAACAGGGTCGTCTTGCCGGCACCATTGGCGCCGAGGACCGCAGTGATCTTGCCCTTGAGCGCAGTGAAGGTCACGCCGTCGAGCGCCTTCACCGGGCCGTAGCTCGTGGTCAGGTCACGTATGTCGAGCACGGTCAGCTCCCCATCCGGTCGGTCCGGGCCGGGTCGTGGTCGACCTCGTTGCCCAGGTAGGCCGAGAGCACGGCGGGGTCGTCGCGGATCTGGTCCGGACCGCCGCGGGCGATCACCCGTCCGAAGTCGAGCACGACAAGGTGGTCGCACACGCTCATCACCAGGTCCATGTGGTGCTCGACGAGCATCACGGACATCCGGTCGGCCAGCCCGCGGATGAGGTCACCGAGCTCGTCCATCTCGTCGCTGGACAGGCCGCTGGCCGGCTCGTCGAGCAGGAGCAGATCGGGCTCGGAAACCAGGGCTCGGGCCAGGGCCACCCGCTTGCGGATCGGATACGGCAGGCTGGTCGGGAACCGTGCGGCATACCCTTCGATCTGCAGATCGCCAAGCACTGCGATGGCCTGCTCGCGCAGTGCCCGCTCGTCCTTGCTACTGTGAGGCAGGCCGAGCAGACCGGAGAAGAACCCGGCGCCGGCGTGCCGGTCGGCGCCGACCATCACGTTCTCGAGAACGGTCATCCGGTCGAAGAGGCCGAGCCCCTGGAGGGTCCGTGAGATCCCCAGCCCGGCGAGCTGGTTCGGCCGCAGGCTGGTGAGGTCACGGCCCTTCCAATGAAGGGCGCCGGTGTCCGGCTGCACGAAGCCGCACGCCACGTTGAACAGCGTGGTCTTGCCGGCGCCGTTGGGACCGATGACGCCGAGCACCTGGTTCGGGGCCACCCCCAGCGAAACGCCGGAGAGCGCCTGGATGCCGCCGAAGGTGACCGCGACGTCGGACATCGCGAAAGCATCCCCGGGGTGGTCGCTACGAGCGGGCGCCACAGCTGGTTGGCTCACAGTTCTCCCTGGCAGATTATTGTGGTGTGCACCACTTTGTCCGGCGCGCACACAAAGAGATATGGGTGGAGCGCACAAAGGCTCTCGTGCAGGTCGCCCCGAATCAGCCCGAAGTTCTGGTCGATGACCGCCACGAACGT
>JAYVYA010000005.1:0-3429 GCA_043784745.1 Hyphomicrobiales bacterium | reverse complement strand
CCGTCGTGCTGGTGCGCAGCGCCTGAAACGCCTGCGGAAGCCGCCGTTTGGCACGATAGCGCCCTGCAGCGGCAAATATTGAGTCATTTCAGAGTCTTTGGACTTAAAAAGGGGCTTGACGTGTCTGGGGGACGCGAGTAGGTTCCGCTCACTTTCGAGAGGCAGCAGCCACGCACGTTCCAGAGCGACCCGCTTTGGACCCAAGCGCGCTGAACGCTCTCGGTCTCGTCTGACGCAAGTCATAGCCGGTGTCACAACTGGTCGGGAGCATGAGCGGGGCGCGCAAGCGTTTCGGTCCTCTGCATTTGTTTGCGCCGTAAGCCATTCTGGCAGACGGTGCCGATTTGTTTGTGCCTGTGTTTGCGCGCAGGCGGGAAATGTCCTCGTTTCAACTTTTGCCTGCCGGAAGGGCTGTTAATGCCGACCATTAGCCAATTGATCCGCAAGCCGCGTGTCGCGAGCATCTATCGGGAAAAGGCCCGCCATCTCGGCGCCTGCCCGCAGAAGCGCGGCGTGTGCACCCGCGTCTACACGACGACCCCGAAGAAGCCCAACTCGGCGCTGCGGAAAGTGGCCAAGGTGCGCCTGACCAACGGCTTTGAGGTCATCGGCTACATTCCGGGTGAAGGCCACAACCTTCAGGAGCATTCGGTGGTGATGATCCGTGGCGGTCGCGTCAAGGATTTGCCCGGCGTGCGCTACCACATCCTGCGCGGTGTGCTCGATACCCAGGGTGTCAAGAACCGCAAGCAACGTCGTTCGAAATATGGCGCGAAGCGTCCGAAGTAAGGTTTAGCCTCATGTCCCGTCGTCACTCTGCAGAAAAACGCGAGATTATCCCGGACGCCAAGTTCGGTGATATCATTCTCACCAAGTTCATGAATTCCATCATGTATGATGGCAAGAAGTCGACAGCCGAAGCCATTGTCTATGGCGCGCTCGATATCGTCACCAACAAGCTCAAGGTGGAACCGCTGCCGGTGTTCAAGCAGGCGCTGGAAAATGTGGCTCCAGCCATTGAAGTCCGCTCGCGGCGCGTTGGCGGTGCCACCTACCAGGTGCCGGTGGAAGTGCGCATGGAGCGCCGCCAGGCGCTGGCGATCCGCTGGATTATCAATGCCGCCCGTGGCCGCAATGACAAGACCATGATTGACCGGCTGTCGAATGAGCTGATCGACGCGTCCAACAACCGCGGCAATGCGGTCAAGAAGCGCGAAGACACGCACCGGATGGCGGAAGCCAACCGCGCTTTCTCGCATTACCGCTGGTAATCTGGCCCTTTAAGGACTTCTGAAATGCCCCGCCTCCATAAAATCGAAGACTACCGAAACTTCGGGATCATGGCGCATATCGACGCTGGCAAGACCACGACGACCGAGCGCATCCTGTATTATTCCGGCAAGTCCCACAAAATCGGCGAAGTGCATGACGGCGCTGCCACCATGGATTTCATGGAGCAGGAGCAGGAACGCGGGATCACCATCACCTCGGCTGCCACCACCACCTTCTGGAATGGCAAGCGCCTCAACATCATCGATACCCCCGGCCATGTCGATTTCACCATTGAAGTCGAACGCTCGCTGCGCGTGCTGGACGGCGCGGTGTGCGTGCTCGACGGCAATCAGGGCGTCGAGCCGCAGACAGAAACCGTTTGGCGCCAAGCCGACAAATATCATGTGCCGCGCATTGCCTTCGTCAACAAGATGGACAAGATCGGCGCCGACTTCTTCATGTGCGTCAAGGACATTGAAGAGCGCGTCGCCGGCAATCCGGTGTGCATCCAGCTTCCCATTGGTTCGGAAGCCGACTTCAAGGGCATCATCGATCTGGTGCGGATGAAGGCAGTGGTTTGGGAAAACGAGGCGCTGGGTGCCAACTTCCATGATGAGGAAATTCCGGCCCACCTGCTCGACCAGGCCGTGGAATACCGCGCCAAGTTGATTGAAGCTGCGGTTGAACTCGACGACGAAGTGCTGGCCCAGTTCTTTGACGGCATCGAACCGGATGAAGCCACGCTCAAGCGCCTGATCCGCAAGGCCGTGCGTTACGTCAAGTTCGTGCCCGTGCTGTGTGGTTCGGCCTTCAAGAACAAGGGCGTGCAGACGCTGCTCGATGCAGTGGTGGATTACCTGCCGTGCCCGATTGACCGTGACCCGATCAAGGGCATCGATTTTAACACCGAGGCTGAGACCGTCCGCTTGCCCGGCGATGACCAGCCCTTCTCGATGCTGGCCTTCAAAATCATGGACGATCCGTTCGTCGGCACAATCACGTTCTGCCGCGTTTACTCGGGCAAGATTGACACCAACACGACCGTCCTGAATTCGACCAAGGACAAGAAAGAGCGCGTTGGCCGCATGTTGCTGATGCACGCCAACAACCGCGAAGACATCAAGGAAGCTTTTTCCGGTGACATTGTGGCTCTGGCCGGTCTCAAGGAAACCCGCACCGGCGACACCCTTTGTGACCCGCTGAAGCCGGTGATTCTGGAGCGGATGGAATTCCCCGAGCCGGTGATCGAAATCGCCATCGAGCCGAAGTCCAAGGCCGACCAGGAAAAACTGGGCGTTGCCTTGCAGAAACTGGCTGCTGAAGATCCGTCCTTCCGTGTTTCGACGGACCAGGAGAGCGGCCAGACCATTCTCAAGGGCATGGGCGAATTGCATCTCGACATCAAGGTCGACATTTTGCGCCGGACCTACAAGGTGGACGCCAATATTGGCGCGCCGCAGGTGGCCTACCGCGAGAAGCTGACCAAGGCCGTGGAAATTAATTATGTCCACAAGAAGCAGACCGGCGGTACCGGCCAGTTCGCTAAGGTCATCATCAAGTTTGAACCCAGCGAGCCAGGTGCTGGCAATGTGTTCGAGTCCAAGATCGTCGGCGGTGCCATTCCGAAGGAATTCATCCCCGGCGTCGAAAAGGGCATTAATTCGGTGATGGGTTCGGGCATTATTGCCGGCTTCCCGGTCGTTGACGTCAAGGCCACGCTGCTCGACGGGTCTTATCATGATGTCGATTCCTCGGTTCTGGCCTTTGAAATCGCCTCGCGCATGGCTTTCAAGGAAGCGCTGCAAAAGGGCGGATCCGTTCTGCTGGAGCCGATCATGAAGGTCGAGGTGGTGACACCCGAAGACTATACCGGCTCGGTCATTGGCGATCTCAACTCCCGCCGCGGCCAGATTCTGGGGCAGGACATGCGCGGCAATGCGTCGGTCATCAATGCGATGGTGCCGCTGGCCAATATGTTCGGCTACGTGAACAATTTGCGCTCGTTCTCACAGGGACGCGCCAATTTCACGATGCAGTTTGACCATTACGAGCAGGTGCCAAAGGCTGAAGCCGACAAGGTGCAGGCCAAGTACAGCTGAACAACAACAACCTACTGAAATTTGTGTGAAGGAGCCCGGCTATGGCCAAGGAAAAATT
>JAYVYA010000004.1:0-4240 GCA_043784745.1 Hyphomicrobiales bacterium | reverse complement strand
GCTGGACTATCCGGCGCTGGAGCCTGTATTTGCCGCCGCCGCCGGGCGGATGGGCGGGGTGCTGGACGCCATCGACAGCCATGCCGGCGCCTTTGCTGCCATGCAGGGTGGGGGCGCAGCCCCGCGCTTCCAGCAGCAATGGTATCCGCGCCTCGACGCCTGCGCCGCCTATGCTTTGGTGCGGCGGGAGAGCCCGGCCCAAATTGTCGAGATTGGCTCGGGCCATTCCACCCGGTTTCTGGCCCGCGCCGTAGCCGATGCCGGGCTGGCGACGCGGATCACCTGCATGGATCCTGCCCCGCGCGCGACCATTGCGCAGCTGAAGGTCAAGCACCTGGCCTGCGTGCTGGCTCAGGCCGATCCGTCCTTGTTTGAAGGGCTGCAGGCTGGAGATTTCGTCTTCGTCGATTCCAGCCACATTGCCATGCCCGGCACCGATGTGGACCGGGTGGTGCTCGATATTCTGCCGCGCCTGAAACCCGGCGTTCTCGTGCATTTTCACGACATCTTCCTGCCCGATGCCTATCCGCCGGAACTGGCGCAATGGGCCTATAACGAGCAGGCCCTGGTAGGGGCCCTGCTGCAGGGCGGGGCGTGGGAGCTGGTGTTTTCCAGCCATTATGTGCAGAGCCGGATGGCGACCCGGGTGGCGACCAGCGTGGTTGCCAGCCTGCCGCTGCCCGGCGGAGCGATTGAGGGCAGTGTCTGGCTCAGGAAGCGCCGGGATGTCGAGTGCCCCGGACCGCGCACGAACCGTGCGCTCCTGCGCGGCGGTGAATAGTGCTAAAAGGACCACGATTGAAGGTGTGGACAGGGCGCACTGGAAGTGCGCGGTCCGGGCTTTTCTGGGCCCTCCTGACATATTGCAACACACCGGCCAATCGGCAATGATGCACCATCATTATTGGCCCGTTGCAACGAGAAGCGCCCATGTCCCACCCGATTGTTGAAGATGTCAGACTGCACGAACTCAAGGCCGGGCTGGCGGATGGCTCGATGGCGCTGGTGGATGTGCGCGAGGCTATTGAGTGGGACGCGGGACATATTGCAGGGGCCGGGTTCAACCCGCTGTCAGCGTTCGACCCTGCCGCCCTGCCAGCCCAAAAGCCGGGCCAGCGCATCGTGCTGCAATGCCGGTCCGGCAAGCGCTCGGTGACGGCGCTGGGGCTGGCGCAGGGGGCCGGGCGCAGCGATATCAGGGCGCATTTTGGCGGCGGCATGCTGGCCTGGCAGGCGGCGGGGGAGCCGGTGGTTTAGGGTGTCCGGCCCGCGTGCAGCGAAAAAAGCCGCCCGGACGGCTTGCCCCGGGGCCGTGATCCGCTTAATTTTTATGCGGAACAATGGATGCCGCCCGCGCGCTTTCATGCTAGATAGCTGCGATACGGGGCGGGCGCAGGCCGGTTGCCGCCGACACGAAGGGATTGCGACGATGAAGCCGATGAAATTTGGAATTGGGCAGGCGGTGCGCCGGGTGGAAGACCATCGGCTGGTGTCGGGCCATGGCAATTACACCTCCGATGCGGCGGCTGTGGGGGCGCTGCCCACCATGTTCCTGCGCAGTACTTATGCCAATGCAGCATTCAAGGTGACGAATGTGGCGCAAGTGGCGAAACTGCCGGGTGTCAAGGCAGTCTATACTATTGCCGATTTTATGGATCTCGCCGATCTGCCCTGCAATGCGGCGCTGCCCAATTCGGACGGCACCACCATGGCATTGCCGCCGCATCCGGTGATGGCGCGGGAGCATGTCAAGCATGTCGGCGACATCATCGCCATGGTGGTGGCGGACACTTCCGACCATTGCCGCCTCGCCGTGGAAGCGCTTGAGGTGGATTATCACGGCGGCCCAGCCGTCATTGACATGCGCGCGGCGATTGAGCCGGGCGCGACGCTGGTCTGGCCGCAGCTGAAGACCAATGTCGCCTACGACAATTTTGTCGGCAAGAAGGATGAGACCGACAAGGCGTTCAAAAGGGCCGCCCATGTTGTCGAGATCGAAGTGGTCAACCAGCGGCTGGTGTCCAACTATCTGGAAACCCGCGCTGCCGTTGCCTCGTTTGACGGCAAGACCGGGCGCTACACCCTGATTTCCGGCGGGCAGGGCGTGCACGGCATGCGCGACAATATCGCCAAAATCCTGAAAATCGACGGCAAGAGCCTGCATGTGCTGACCCCCGATGTCGGTGGCGGCTTTGGCACCAAGGGCTTTGTCTTCCGCGAATATCCGCTGATGCTGGCGGCCGCGAAAAAGCTGGGCCATACCCTGCGCTGGGTGTGCGAGCGGTCCGAGCATTTTCTGGCCGATGCGCACGGGCGCGACAACCACACCCGCGCGTCCATGGCGCTGGACAAGAACGGCAGGTTTTTGGCCCTGCGCGTCGATATTCTGGGCGGCATGGGAGCTTACCTGTCGCAATTTGCGCCGTATATTCCGTGGCTGGGTGCCACCATGGCAACGGGCGTGTATGACATTGGTGCCGTGCATGCCCGGGTGCGCGGCGTCTATACTCATACGGTGCCGGTGGATGCCTATCGCGGCGCTGGCCGTCCCGAGGCGGCCTATGTTCTGGAACGACTGGTCGATAATTGCGCCCGCGCACTTGGCATGTCGCGCGAGGCGATCCGTTCCAAAAACTTCATCAAGCCGCAGCAGATGCCCTTCAAGACAGTAACGGGCCGGGTCTATGATGTCGGCGAGTTTGAGGCGGCGATGAAGCAGTCGCTGAAAAACGCGAAATACTCAACCTTTGAAAAGCGCATCGCCGAATCGACTGCCCGTGGCAAGCTGCGCGGCATCGGTTTTTCCAGCTATATCGAATGCACCGCCTGGGGATCGGGCGAGGAGGGTTCGGTGACGCTGGAGCCGGATGGCACGTTCACCGTGCTGATCGGCACCCAGTCGAACGGGCAGGGGCATGAAACGGCCTATGCGCAGGTGGTGTCGCAATATCTTGACGTGAACCCGGAGTTGATCCGCGTGATTCAGGGGGATTCGGACCGGGTGAAAACAGGGGCGGGCACCGGCGGCTCGCGCTCGATTCCGGTGGGTGCAGCGATGCTGACGCGCGCTTCACAAAAGCTGGCGCAGAAGCTGAAGGAGCTGGCCTCCGACAAGCTTGAAGCGGCGGTGGCGGACCTTGAGATTGTCGATGGCCACATTGCCATTGCCGGGACCGACCGCTCGATTTCCTATGCCGATCTGGCAAAGCTCCCCGGTGCCAGCCTTGAAAAGCGGATGGCGATTGACGAATTTACCCCGCCGGAAGCAACCTATCCCAATGGCACGCATGTCTGCGAGCTGGAGGTCGATGGCGAAACCGGCACAGTTGCAATCCTCAGCTATTCGATTGTCGATGATTTTGGCATGACGCTGAACCCGATGCTGCTGGCCGGGCAGGTGCATGGCGGCGTTGGCCAGGGCATTGGCCAGGCTTTGCTGGAGCGCACGGTATATGGCGACGACGGGCAATTGCTGAGCGCGACTTTCATGGATTATTGCATGCCGCGGGCGGAGGATATTCCCTCGTTCAGGTTTGTCACCCGCAACGTGCCTTCCACCACCAATCCGCTGGGGCTGAAGGGGGCGGGCGAGGCGGGGTCAATTGCCTCCTGCCCGGCGGTGATGAACGCGCTGGTGGATGCGCTGTACCGTGCCCATGGTGTCACCCACATTGATATGCCAGCGACCCCGGCGGCGATTTTTGCGGCTGTTCAGGCAGCCAGGAAGCATGCCTGAACAATCCTGTCCTTGCGTGTTTGCAAGATCACAAGCGCGTGCGGCCTCTCGCCGCACGCGTTTGTTTTGGGCATAAGCAATAGCGCGTTCCCCAGCAGTTCGCATATTGGGAGGGATTTGAGATGATCAGGACATGGATTGCCACCGGTATCGTGATTTTGGCCGCCAGCACGGTGGTGGCGCAGAGCGACCCGATTGCACAGCGCAAGGCGCTGATGAAAGCCCAGGGAGCGGCAACCAAGGAGGTGGGGGGCCATGCTCAAAGGGGCACCGTTTGATCTGGCCAAGGTGCAGGATGCGCTAAAGGTCTATGTCAACACCACTAAGACGTTTGCGACCCTGTTTCCCGACAACAGCAAGACCGGCGGGGACACCGCTGCTTTGCCCAAAATCTGGGAAGCCAAGGCCGATTTTGACAAGCTGCTTGAGAAATTCGGCAAGGATTCAATTGCGGCGATGACGTCGATAACCGACGAAGCCAGCTTCAAGGCCAACATGGGTGGC
>JAYVYA010000003.1:0-2550 GCA_043784745.1 Hyphomicrobiales bacterium | reverse complement strand
CGCCAATCGCCTTGATCGGGTTGAGCAGCACCACCTGGTCGCGGGACACTTTCATGCCGCCCGCGGTGACGATCTCGGCAATGTCGCGGCTGGAGACCGAGCCGTAGAGCTGGCCGGTTTCGCCCGCCTGGCGGATGACGATGAAGCTGGCACCATCCAGCTTTTCATGGACCGCGCTGGCATCGTTGCGCAGGATCAGGTTGCGGGCTTCGAGTTCGGCGCGCTGGCCTTCAAAGCGTTTCATGTTGGCTTCGGTGGCGCGCAGGGCTTTGGCGCGCGGCAGCAGGAAATTACGGGCGTAGCCGTCCTTGACGCGGACCTTCTCGCCGATATGGCCGAGCTTGGCGACGCGTTCCATCAAAATGACTTCCATGGTCCTGTTCCTTCAATCGTCAAAAAAGGCGGCACAGGGGGAAGTTTTGGTCAAAACTTCAGCTGTCCCGCCGGGGAGGGCGGTTAGGGCAGGGTGGCGCAAAGCCCCCGGCCCAGCAAAAAATCCCCGCCCAAAACTTCCGGGCGGGGAAAAAAACCTAGCGAATCACGTAGGGCAGCAGGCCCAGAAAACGCGCGCGCTTGATCGCCATGGCGAGTTCGCGCTGCTTTTTGGCTGCGACGGCGGTGATGCGGGAGGGCACAATCTTGCCGCGCTCGGAAATATAGCGCGACAGCAGGCGCGTGTCCTTGTGGTCAATTTTGGGGGCGTTCGCGCCTTCAAACGGGCAGCTCTTGCGGCGGCGGAAGAACGGGCGGCGGGCGGAAGTAGTGTTGGTCATCGACATCAGTGGGCTCCCCCGGCTTCACCGGCAAATTCTTCGCGCGGACGGCGCGGCGGGCGGTCGGGGCGGTCACCCCGGTCCGGACGTCCGCCACCAAAGCCGCCACGGCCACCGCCGCGCTCGCCACGGTCATCGTCATCGCGCTTGCGCATCATGGCCGAGGGGCCGTCCTCATGCGCTTCAACGCGCAAGGTAATGAAACGCAGCACGTCTTCGGAAATGCCCATCTGGCGTTCCATTTCCACCAGTGCGGCGGAGGGCGCATCAATGTTGAGCAGGGTAAAATGCGCCTTGCGGTTCTTCTTGATCCGGTAAGCGAGGGATTTGACACCCCAATATTCCTGCTTGGCAATCTTGCCGCCATGCGTGGTGATGATGGTCTTGTAGGCATCGGTCAGGGTTTCGACCTGCTGGGCAGTCAAATCCTGGCGGGCCATGTAGATATGCTCGTAGAGAGCCATGTGGAAACAGCCTTTCTGGTTACGCATTCCCGGCGCGGAGCCCTTCAAGCCGAAAAGGCCTGAACGGTTGGTTGAAGGCGGAGACACGGGAAGACGGGGTGCTCACCCCTGCACGCGGACGCGCGCCTTCCGTTCAGCCCCCGGCCGGGGATGTCGAAGCGACGTGTATACAGGGCGGAGCGGGGATTGCAAGGGTGCCCTCGCGCCAGCCCAAAACTATTTCACCCCTCAAACTCCCCCTTGAGCGCCACATAAAGCCGCCGGTAGCGCTCCAACCTCGGCTGGTAGGCCGCCACCAGCCGGGCATCGGGCTGCACCACCAAATCGACCGGCGGTGCGGTGCAGATATCTTCCGGCGCTTCGCCGGTGGCGCACAGGCGGGCGAGGCGGGCGGCACCAAAGGCCGGGCCACGGGCACTGGCGGCGTAGCGCACCACCGGCACATCCAGCACGTTGGCCAGCATCTGCAGCCAGAGCAGGCTGCGGGCCCCGCCGCCAATCGCCCCCACCCGGTCAATCCGCGTGCCGGATTGGGCCAGCGACAGGGCGGCGTCGGCAAAGCTGAAGGCCACGCCCTCCATCACCGCCTGCGCTACCTCCAGCTTGCCGGAATCAGGTGTCAGGCCAAACAGCACGCCCTTGGCATCGGGGTTGTTGTGGGGCGTGCGCTCGCCCGTCAGATAAGGCAGGAACAACAGGCTGGTCGGGCCGGTATAAGCCGCTTCCACCGCTTGCGCCAGTTCCGTCACATCCTCGCCCATCATCGTGGCCGCCCATGTCAGGCACGAGGCAGCGCTGAGCATTGCCCCCATTTGCGACCAGCGTTGCGGGAGCGCATGGCAAAAGGCATGCACCATCATCGCCGGTGCCGGGCGGTAGTCGCGCGTGGCCACATAGAGCTGGCCGGACGTGCCCATCGAGACAAAGGCATCGCCATGGTTGATCGCACCCACCCCGACAGCCCCGGCTGCGGCATCGCCGCCGCCCCCGGCCACCGGCACCTTGGACCGAAAACCCCAGCGCCGGGCCAGATCGTCCCTCACATACCCGGACACGGCATTGCCTTCCACCAGGTCCGGCATTTGCGCGCGCGACAGGCCGGCGATCCCGAGCGCTTCATCATCCCAGTCGCGCCGGGCCTGGTCGAGCCACCAGGTGCCGGCCGCATCCGACATATCGGTCACCAGTGCGCCGGTCAGTTGCAGGCGGATATAGTCCTTGGGCAGTAATATCTTGTGCAATTTCGCCAAAATCTGCGGTTCATGCACGGCCAGCCACGGGATTTTGGGGGCCGTCAAACCCGGCATCGGCAT
>JAYVYA010000002.1:0-2856 GCA_043784745.1 Hyphomicrobiales bacterium | reverse complement strand
GGGGCGTGCAAGGCGGGCCAGCGCGGTATCCATGGTCACAATCTCGAAGCCGCCTGCTTTCAGCTGGAGAATCACGCTTTCCAGAAACTGCGGCGTGATTTCCAGCAGCCGGTTGGGCGCGAAGTCCTGCGCCACCGCCGGGCGGACATGGTGAAACATCAGGATGGCTCCGCGCCCGCAGGTCCACGGGGCCATCAACCGGTGCAGGCCGGTGGCGCGGAAGGCGGCAAAGCCGACGGAAATCATGCTGTCGCGCGGGTTGCGCATGGGCCAGTCCCTCAAATCGCTGCCAGCATGGCAAGAGGGTGTTGATCTTTTGTTGCTATGCAGAACGGAAAGGCATTCTTCTCCTGCATCTGGCCGCCATGACTGAAGTCTTTACCACTCTCGACCTGCCCGCCCGCCAGATGGCTCAAGAGGTGGTGCCGCCCTTCGTCAAAGTTCGTGTTTACGACCGGGCGGAAGACGCGCTGGCCGATTGGGCGGCGCTGGAAGCCATTGCCCCCGCCGCCATCTACCAGACCCGCCGCTGGCTGTTGCCATGGATGCGCACGATCGGTGCGGCGCGCGGCATCTCGCCAATGCTGGTGGTGGCCAGCGATCTGGCGGGGCAGCCGGTGCTGTTTCTGCCCCTCGGAATTGTCTGCTCGGGCGGGCTGAAAGTGGCGCGGTTTCAGGGCGGCAAGGATGCCAATTTCAACATGGCGCTGATCGCACCGGGTGTGGCGTTTTCGGCGGCAAACCTCAAGGCGCTTTTGGCCGCAGCCGCCCGCACCGCCCCGGTAAAACCCGATCTGTTCATCCTCGCCAACCAGGTGGAAAGCTGGGAGGGCGTTCCTAATCCCTTCGCCGCCCTGCCCTGCCAGCCCTCGCCGAGCTTTGGCTACAAGGGCGTGCTGATGCGCGACGGCGAGGCTTTTCTGAAAGCCCGCACGTCTGCCGATGCGCGCAAAAAGAGCCATTACAAATGGCGCAAACTGGCGGCCAAAGGCGAGATGAAAATACTCACGCCCGCCGAAATGCCCGATGCAGCCCCTTTGATTGCGGCGTTCCTGACCCAGAAGTCCGCCCGTTTCAGGGCCATGGGCATTGCCGATGCGTTTGACGGGCCGGCCGAAGCCGGATTCCTCGCACAAGCCTCCCGGCCCGATGCCCAAACCGGAGAACGGGCGATGGAATGGCACGCGCTGGCCTGCGGCGGGCAGATTGCCGCGACCTTTGGGGGCGGCGTCCACCGGGGGCGGATGCACGGGATGGTGACCTCGTTTGACACGAACCCGGAAATCGCCCCCTCCAGCCCTGGCGACCTCTTGATGCAGAAACTTTTTTCCGCCGCCTGCGAGCGTGGCTTGACCCTTATGGACCTTGGCATTGGCGAGGCGCGCTACAAGAACTCTTTCTGTGATATTGCCGAGCCCCTGTTTGACTGTCTGGTGCCCGCCAGCCTGAAGGGTCGGGTCTTTGCCGGGGCGGAAGCGGCGCGGCTGACGCTGAAGCGGCGGATCAAGCAGACACCGGCGCTCTGGGCGCTGGTTTTGCGGGTGCGCACCTGGAAAGCGCTGCGGGGGTAATCCACGACCGCGAGTGCAGCGGCGCTCCTTACCGGCGCATTGAAAACTCGCGATCGCGGGCGGGGCGGGCGGCGCTGACCCCTTCCACCAGCAGCACTTCGCCGGCGTTGGCTTTGGCTAGCGCGGCATGGGCGGCGCTGGCTGCCGGCGATGCCGGTGCACTGGTGACCAGAATGGCGTGATCGGCATAGGGGGCCAATGCCAGGGCCAGACTTGATTCCGGCACCGGCGGGATCGCCAGCACCACATGGTCGTAGGTTTCGCAGAGCGCATCGAGAATATTGTCCAGCCCCTCGCCTGCCTCGACCAGTGTGCGGCCATGCGCCAGCACATGCAGGCGGGTGGCGCTGTCGCGGTGGATGGCTTCGGCAAACGAGCAATGGCCGCCGAGCAGGTCGACCAAGCCATTCTGCGCCTCGTCCGACACCAGCCGGTCAATCTCGCCGGCATGAATATCGAGGTTGACAAGGATGGTGCGATGGTGGCTGGCCAACGTGCGCGCCAGGGCAATGGTGAAATCCACGGCCGCTTTGGGATCATCGGGCGTCGTCACCAGCGAGACGATGGATTGGCCGGAGGGTGATGCCAGCCCGATCTTTGCCGCCAGCGCGGACATGCTGTCCACGGGCTCGCTCAGGGGCCGGACGGCCAATTCCGGGGCCGCCGGTGTGGCAGCGGCTTCCGGCTGGTCCGCAGCGGGGCCAGCGTCGGCTGCCTCAACCAGCTTGCGGCGCCGCGGGGGAGTGGCGAGCAGCGGGGCGACCGGTTCGGCGGGCACCGGGACTGGCAGCGGCAGCGGATAGACCGGGGAGCGGGCCGGTTCAGACATGAATTCGGCTGCAATGATGCCCCCCGCCGAAAAAATCAGGCCAGCCAGCGTCGACATCACAATGATCGGGACTTTTTTGGGGAAAACCGGCACCGGCGGCGCCACGGCGCGGGAGACGACGCGGGCATCGGCGGGGGTGGAAATCGCGTTCTGGCGGGCGACAGCTTCCTGATATTTGGCGCTATTGGCCTCCAGCTGCTCTTTCAGCAGCCGGGTCTGGCTGTCGTACTGGCGCATGGTCACATCATCGGAATTGGCGACACCGGCGACCTTCTTCTGGCTTTCCAGTGTCGCGGCCAGATTTTCGACGCGCGACCCGCCAATTTTGGCATCATTCTCCAGCGTGCGCGCCGTCTTGTCGGCGGCCAGGCGAAGGTTGTTGTCGAGATCGGCAATCTGCGCGCTCAATTCCTTGATGCGCGGATGGCCGGGCAGCAACGTGCGCGCTTCCAGCGC
>JAYVYA010000001.1:0-2458 GCA_043784745.1 Hyphomicrobiales bacterium | reverse complement strand
ACTCAACCGGGCCGTTTTGCTGCTTATGCAAAGCACGCCACGGGAGGGGCGGGGGATGACGGGCTTATTCAGCGATTCTCCCTGCTTGTCTGGCCGGATCAAGTTGAAGACTGGCGGGAGACCGACCGGGCACCCGACAGTGAAGCGCGCAAAACCGCATGGGTGGCGTTTGACAGGCTGGACAAGATTACCGCCGATAGTGCCAAGGCAAAGATACCCCTTGACGGCGGATTGCCATACTTGCGGTTTGACGATGACGCGCAAGCGGTGTTTTCACAATGGCTGGTCAGCCACCAAGCCAAGCTTGGCAGCGGGGAACTCTCGCCAGCACTGGAAAGCCATTTTGCAAAATACCGCAAGCTGGTTCCAGCCCTTGCCCTGATAAATCATATGGCAGATGGCGGAAGCGGGCCGGTTACGGAAATGGCCTTGCTTCGTGCCGTGTCCCTTTCGGAATATCTCGAAACCCATGCACGGCGGGCGTATGGTGCGGGTTTGGCAAATGAAACCGACGCGGGACTTGCAATTCTGGCACGCATCCGCAAAGGCGATTTGCAGGACGGCTTTACAGCGCGGGACGTGCATCAAAAAGGCTGGGCCAATCTTTCTGACAAAGAAGCTGTGCAGGCCGGACTCGGATTGCTTTGCGACCACGATTATCTGGCGTCCAAAACCCTGCAAACCATGGGCAGGCCGCGCACCTTTTACACCATCAATCCAAGGGGGCTGGAATGAGCGCAGCCCTTGCCCGGCTTAAAGCCATGCTTGCCACCTTGCCGGATAATCCCGGCAAAATACCCTACCCTAGCAACCCTCAAAGCCCTCAAAAGCCCCTTTTGAACCTTTTGAAGGTGGCAGGGGTAGGGGTGTTTGGTGAAATCCTCACTCCTGCTTTGGATGTCGCACCGGCCATATTGCCAGAGCCTTCGACGCAACCAGTTGATTGGCGCATTCATTTTGACTTTGACGAACGGGTGGCTATCGCGCTGGAATCGGGCAAGGTGCCGCCCCTCTATGCCGACGCCTTCGCCCGGCTGCAATGCCAGCGCCTGCCCGGTATCCCGCAAGATGTGCAGGAACTTGCAACCGACATGGCTGGCCAGCTGCTCGACAAGCACGGCGCGGCGCTGGTGATTCTGCAATGGCCGGTGGCGGCAATCTTTGACAGCCCGCTGGTGTTGGCCACCCATGGCGAAAGCGCCGCCCTTGACCTCCGCAAGGCCGGGCTGGTGTGGCAATTGCGGGAAGGCGACATGGTTCAACCGCTGGAACCGGGTGGCGCAGTGATCCGGTGTGCCGGTGGCAATTCCTGGCCCTTCAACTGGAAGCCAACCGATGGCCGGTGATGGTCGCCGTTCGCGCCGGGCGATCTATCGCTGATCGAAAGTAGATGACTGCTGCTAGATTTTAGCTCCACCGTCTGTCTTGTCGGGAGCTCTAATATCTGCCGGTGGCGGCATGCCTAGCCGTTGACGTGCCCGGCTTTCAACTACTATCTCAATCGTCCTATCCAGAGCGTCCTTCTGCAATACCTCCAATAGATCCTTCACCAACTCAGCGCGTTTTCCGAGTATGTAAAACGGATTGATCCGGGCCTCAGCTGCGTCATGAAATAGAGGTTGGCACTTCGCAAATACGGTTTTTGATATATTTTCCGGGCTTTCTGAAGTAGATAGTGCAAATAAAGTTGAGAATTTTTTATTGCATTCGGATGCTGGTTGTAGTTTCAATTGCATATTCGCTTCTAGAACCGGTTCCAAGGCTCTTTTTTTAATTTCAGCTTTCACAGAAATAGCAGAAAAAGCATAAATAAGCCCTTCAGCACATTCTCCGGGTTTAAATGGGATTTTATCTTTTGTATTGTCACCTCTATAATTGGGGGACCAACCGTTATTAAATCTAAAAAAATCATTCATAGCGTCACTGGTCGCGCGATCTTCACGTTTGCATGCCATACACGCTTGCCTGCTTAAAATATGACTATCAGAATCAGAGGTAACTTTCGGATCAATGAATTTACGCACACATTCCTTCAGCAGTACTTTCGATGAAGCGATTCTATCTGTGATTTCTTTCAACATCGGCGCAAAATTTGGTTGTCCGGGCTTTGGGTAAATCACTTCCGCCATAATTTCCCGGATAACTGGCTTTTGAGGTTTCGAACCACTCAACGCCGCAACCGAGAACACGCAGTTGCCAAGCATGACTACCAAGACTACCGATGCGCTTCGCATGATTTCGTCTCCCCTGCCAACACCAGCGTTCAAGCTAATCCGTCGTAGTTCGCGGGCCTTATTTGACAAATGTTTTACAAAACAATCAATCGCGTTTTCTAAAATCTCGTAACTCATTGATTTTATTGGTGCGCCCAAGGGGAATCGAACCCCTGTTTTCGCCGTGAAAGGGCGACGTCCTGGACCGCTAGACGATGGGCGCGGGCGGGCCGGAACAAAGCTCC